>CAIXHF010000179.1 GCA_903919185.1 uncultured Opitutia bacterium
CCGACGGGACTGATATCTCCGCAACAAAAAGGATTAAAGGGTTTGCGGCGAGTTCGCCAGTGGCACTCAAGCGCCTCGCTGAGAGCTACAATGACAACGTCGGCAACGTGCCGAGCACGCTCATCGAACTATTTGCCAACGGCCAGTCCCTCGGCATTTGGCTGCTCAACGCGCAGCTCACCGAGTCCTTCCCCGCGCAGACCTTTGAGCATGCCGGCCGTAAATATGAACTTTCCCTTCGTCGTGCCCGCACGTACCTCCCCTTCAACGTGCGCTTAGATCGCTTCACCCACGAAAAATATCCCGGAACGGAAATTCCGCGCCGGTTCGCCAGCGACGTCACCATCCAGGATACCGGCGTTGAACCGTTTACGTTCAATATCTCGATGAATCAACCGCTCCGCCATGGCGGCATGACCTTCTATCAATCCAGCTTCGGCAATACGGCCGCGGGCAAGGACATCAGCGTCCTCCAGGTCGTGCGTAACCCAGGCTGGCTCCTCCCTTATATCTCCGTCTCCCTCATGTCGCTCGGCCTCCTCCTTCACTTCGGCATCTCGCTGTTCAGTTTCCTCCAACGCCGAGCCAAGTCCGCCGCCACCGCTGGCCTTGTCGCCCTCTTGGCCCTAAGCCCCACGGAAGCTCGGTCAGCCGAATCCTGGGATAGCCGTGAGATTGGTGCCCTGCCGGTGCAGAGCGGCGGCCGCATCATCCCCTTAGAAACGCTCGCCACTGGCTCCTTGCTCCAGATGCGCGCCCGCCGTGAAATCGCCCTCACTGAACTCGAAGCCGCCGCCTTCGGCCGGAAGCCTTCGACTTGGACCGAGGGGGAGAAGGCGGACATTAAGGAACAGTTCCCCGAACTACTCACTGCTGGCCTCATGCAACAGTTAGAGAAGCGCCCGGTTCGACTCAAGGGACGCACGCTGGCCGCGCATGACTGGCTCATTGAGGTCGCCTTCCGCGCCTCCATCGCCCGCCAGCTCCCCACCTTCCGCGTCGACCACCCCGTGGTCCTAAAGATCATGGGACGCGACCCAGAAAAGACCAAGTTCGTCAGCTGGGATGACATCCTGAAGAACAGCAAAGCCCTCACCGAAGCTTCGGCGAAATCCCGACAACGCGCTCAGGCCGACCGCGACGCCGAAGACCGAGCGCTCCTCCAGCTCGAAGGGGCCGCACGTCAATATGCCCTGCTGTCGATGACATTTATGCCTGGCGATCTCCCAGCAGACATCGCCCCGCAGCGCGAATACCAAGCTTGGCTGGGTGCCCTCAACCGCGCCGCTGAGGAGATGCAGAAGAATCGCGGAACCTCCGCGACCGCTCCGGCCTTCGACAAGGAACTCCAAGAGACGCTGAAGGCCTTGGTCGAACGCTACCAAGATTTCGCCCGAGACGGCGCCATCCGTATCGTCCCGCCGAAGGATTCTACGACCACTACCGCCTGGGACAACCTAGGGACAGCCTTGCTGGCGGTGATCAACGATCGTAACGCCCACCGAGCCGCGCTCGCCCCTGATGGCGTGGTGACTCGCTACGCCCTCTTCTGCGTCGCTTGGCGGGAGGGCGACGACGACACCTGTCGCGACCAAGTCCGCGCCTTGAACGCCTCCTTAGCTGGCTCGTGGTCGACACGCGCGAATGCGGAGACTTCTTTTAGCCGCCTGCAGCCGTTCTACTGGTTGTTGATCGCCTACGTGTTGATTGCCCTCCTCGTCCTCTGGGCTTGGGCCGCGAACACCGAAGGGCCGCGCACCTGGGCCTATCTCCTGCTGGTCAGTATTTTCCTACTGCACACCTTAGCCTTAGGCTACCGCATGTGGCTCCATGAGCGCCCGCCGGTGACCAACCTCTACTCTTCTGGTATCTTCATTGCTTGGGGCGCTGTCCTCCTTGGCGTCATCCTGGAGCGCGTCTGGAAGAACGGTATCGGCGCAATGGCGGCAGGCCTCAGCGGCTTCCTCTCGCTCATCGTCGCCCATAACCTCGGCCTCTCGGGTGAAGATAACTTGGAAAGCGTCCGGGCGGTCC
The DNA here is from genome assembly GCA_903919185.1 of uncultured Opitutia bacterium. GTDB lineage: Bacteria > Verrucomicrobiota > Verrucomicrobiia > Opitutales > UBA953 > UBA953. Next base: position 2,035 of record CAIXHF010000179.1, read on the forward strand.
TCGACTCTAACTTCTGGTTATCGACGCACGTGACGACCGTGACCCTCGGCTATTCCGCGACCTTCGTGGCTGGCTTGATCGGCGCCATCCACCTTTGGCTCCGTGCCTTCAAGTCCGACTACAAGGACGGCGATGCCCTGGCCCGGGCGGCCTATGGCATCCTCGCCTTTGCGCTCATTGCTAGCTTCATCGGCACGATGCTGGGCGGCATCTGGGCGGACCAAAGCTGGGGCCGCTTCTGGGGCTGGGATCCCAAGGAAAATGGCGCCGTTCTGATCGTGTTGTGGTGCGCCGTCTGCCTCCACGCCCGCTGGGGTGGCTTGGTACGCCGCGAAGGGCTCATGCAGCTCCTCATCTTCGGCAATATCGTGACCGCTTGGTCCTGGTTCGGCACCAACCTCCTCGGCGTGGGCCTCCATAGCTACGGCTTCACGGAGTCTGGCTCGTTCTGGCTCTACTTCGTCTTCGTCCCGTCACAGTTGGCGTTGATCGCCGTGGGCTGGCTCCCCGCCCGCGCCGCTAAGTCCGTCCAGACGGCATGACCGACCAACCCGCCCTCGCATGGTTCTGCGTGAAGGCCAAGCCTCGCCAAGAGGCCGTGGCCGTACGCAACCTGCGAGCGCTGGGTCCAGTCGAACTGGTCTTCCCTCGCATCCGGCGCACTCGCCGCGG
>CAIXHF010000180.1 GCA_903919185.1 uncultured Opitutia bacterium
AGATGAATGCTCTTACGGATCTTTTTCTGGGTCAGCTTCACATGGGAATTACTTATCCCGAGTAAGGATAACTGGGAGGCGCGGAAGATATCCTTGGCTTTGAACTCCACGAGCTTGGCCTTGCGTAGCCGCGCGACCAACCGGGCGGCCTCGGCTTCGGGGTATAAGAGGCTCAGGTACGAAAGAGCCGCGGGGTAGTTCTTATCTTCAGGGGCGGGTAGCCAAGCAATCTTCTCGGGTTTGGACATGGTAAGGATGTTTTAGCGTTGTTCCGCTTTGGCCTTCACGTGGTTCATCACGCGAAGCTGGACCTGGCCGACGATGTGGCGCGTCCAGAGGTTCCAGTAGGTCGCGGGTGTGATCGTGAGTAGGTAACGGCTAGTGCCCGTCAGGCGGGTGCGGCCATCGGGTAGGGCTTCGAGGCGGAAGCCGCCTTCGAGGCTCGTGTAGGTCGTATGCAGGTGTGCACCATCGAGCTCTTGCCCGAAGAACGTCGCTTCGCGCATGGCCGCGGGCGTGTCGAGAACGATGAACTTTAGCTCCTGTTCGGGTTTCCAGACCGAGATACGTTCGGGCATATCACCCGTGCTGAGTCGGCAGACGCGCGCGGCCCCGACGCCCCCTTCACCGACCACATAGGCTTCCAATGGGTGGGCGACGCCAAACACGAAGAGGGGTTCCGTCGGGGCCGGGAGGTCGCGGATGTCCTTCAGCTGTTTCCAGACTTGGGCCGGCGTCGCGTTGATGATGACCTCGGAGCTAACGACGTCCTCGAGCGGCGGAGGTGGCGCGATACTTTCGCCGACAGCACAGATGATGACCGCCAGCCAAGCGGCAGATTGTACCTGATAGGCCGGCCGGGTGGTCAGCGTAGCCAGCCAGTGGCCCAGTAACGCTCCGATGATGCCCAGCAGGCCCACAAACGGGGCGGCCATCAGGATGCAGATGACGCCCTCCATGGCGGCGAAGCCTAGGATGGTCAGGATCGCGGTGAGGGCCAGGAAGGCGGCGCCGATGCTTTGGGATAGCGTGCGGCCAGCACGGGCGGACAGGAAGCCCGCAATGCCGGCGGTCACTAACGGTACGATGACGAGGAGGGAAAGACTCAGGTATTTCTGTTGGTTGAGTTGTGGGAAGAGTTTCTGCTCGGCCAAAGCTGTCAGGCCGAAAATCATGAACCAGCAGAGGAAGGCCGGTACCACGAGCTGACCGGCCAGCTTTTCGGAGGTACCGGGTTGCCCGTTTTCATCTTCATCGGAAGCCGTACCAAGCCAGAGCGCGATACCGAGACCCAGGATGGGTACGCAGCTGAGGAGGGCCCACAGCGCGGCGAAGTCGGAGCGCAGCCGTGCCGCCCGTCGGTAAGCAATCCAGGCGGTCAGCAGCAGGGCGACCGCCGCGACGCCGAGGACGAAGAAGTGGTAGCCGTGGTAAGGAGGACGGAAGGTGATACCCTTTCCCACAATCTGGTTACTTGGGTCCCACAGCGCGGGCGTGATGCGGAAGACCAGCAGTGAGTTGAGTAAAAATGCTAAGGGGAGCCCGGTGAACAGGTAGCTCGCCCGGCTAGGGAAGGGAGGCTGCGCTGGCGCGGTCGCGTTCATACGGACAGCCTTACCAACCGCCCATCGAAGGCAATACCCGCCGCAGTCCGCTTTCGGGCTATAAGGGGGCGTTTTCGCTGTCTTTTAATACTTATGACAAGAACGCTTGGCCCGACCCGGTTGTTTCCTACCAACATCGGGTAGGGCAAAAGTTTCACCGAGGTCGTACTTTTAAATTTTGATAGGGTTTGAGGTGCTTAATCTCTCAGGTAGTTTGGGGTGAACTCTCATGCGTCTTCCTCTCGCGTTCGTTTCGCTTTTAGCCTTGGTCGCTTGTCCATTCCTTGGGCGGGCCCAGGCGGCACCGTCCAGTAAGCCGAATATCATCTATATCCTCGCCGACGATTTGGGCTTCGCCGAACTGGGTTGTAATGGTGGCGACGCCTACAAGACTCCGAATATCGACGCGCTGGCGGCCGGCGGGGTGCGCTTCACGCATTTTTATACGGCACCACTGTGCGGCCCTTCGCGCTCGCTTATTCTGACGGGGCGCTATGCCTTCCGGACGGGGGCGACCAACCAAGACGCGTGCGCCAACCTTGTTCGTACAGGTGCTAAGGCCGAGGTGATGATTCCGACCCTGCTGAAGAAAGCCGGCTATGCCACGGCGATGATTGGTAAGTGGGGACAACTCAGCCCTTCGGGTAGCCCAGCCGAGTGGGGTTTTGACTATGACCTACACTTCAAAGGTAGCGGTATCTATTGGAACAGCAGTGTCGTCAAGGGCATGACTCCAGACGGTGCCGTCCGCGGTAGTCCCGACACCTATGTCTTGAACGGCAAGACGATGCAGCTGGGTGACAAGCAGTATATGCCAAACTTACTCCATCGGCATGTTGTCGACTTTATGGAGGCACACCAAAAGCAGCCGTTCTTCCTGTATTACTCGATGTCGCACGTGCATGGCGAAATCCTGCCGACGCCCGACAGCGCACCGGGTAAAGCGGGCGTGAAAGGTGAGGAGCGGGCCGCTGAACTTTATCGGGACAACGTGGTCTATATGGATAAACTAATCGGACAGCTCGTGGCGGAACTCGATCGTCTGAAGCTACGCGACAATACCATGATTGTTTTCATGGGCGATAACGGCACGGCCAAGGCGCAGTCGGATCGTGCGACCATCGGCGGGAAGCGCTTGGAAGGGGAGAAGGGCTCCATGAAGGAAGGCGGCGGTCTCGTGCCTTTCTTCGTCAACTGGCGTGGCGTCACCGTAGCTGGTAAAGTGAATCCGAATGTGGCGGATGCGAGCGACCTCTTGCCGACGTTTGCGGAAGTCGCCGGCGTGCCCGTCCCGACCGACCGTGTGATTGATGGCAAGAGCCTCGTGCCTTACATGAAGGGTGAAACCACGGTCCTGCGTCCGTGGGTCTACAATCAATTAGGACCGAATTGGTATGTCCGGGAAGCGGGCTGGAAACTGAACCAAGCGGGCGAACTCTACGATATGAAGAACGCGCCGTTCAGCGAAACCTTGGTGTCTGCAGACAGCAAGGTGCCCGAGGCCGTGGCGGCCCGGACGCGCCTGGCGGCGGCCTTGGCGCAGCTCAATCCTACGGGCGGCATCCTCGATAAGGGTGATGGCTCCGGCCGGAGCGCGAATAAGGAAGATAAGAAAAAGAAGAAGGCCACGAAGGCCGACGGCAAATAAACTGGGCTAGGGTGCGGACGGCTGGCAGCGAGCAGTCGGGGTAGTTTCGTTTTGCTCCATGGCCTTTTGTCCTCTTACTTGGGGCCATGCGCCCATTTCTTTGCCTTTTGCTGGCCCTGATGAGCCTCGGTGCCGCCGAGCGGGCTCCCGTCACCGTCTATCTCCTGGGCGGTCAATCCAACATGCAAGGCCTCGGCAAGATTGCTGAGCTGTCGGCGGCGGATTTGGCGGTGGTGCCGGGCGTGTTCTTCTGGAACGGCAAGGCCTTCGAACCTTTGCAGGTGGGCAAGACCAAGCTCTCGACCCGACCGACGGATTTCGGTCCGGAAGTCGGCTTCGTGCGTGGCCTCCGCTCGGCCGGCGTGCAGGGTGATATCTATCTGATCAAGCATCACCTCAGTGGTCAGCCCCTCGATGCGGGTTGGAATAACGCGAAATGGGAAGGCCCGGAGGCTGGCCCCAAGCGCGCGACTTTCTACCCAGGTAAAGACGCAACTGATCCGAATGTCGGCCTGCATTATCTCGCCTGGCAGAAGATGAATACGGCGGCCTTCGCGGCCTTACGGGCGGACGGCAAGGAGCCCCTAGTTAAGGGCATCGCGTGGGTGCAGGGAGAGGCGGATGCCAAGCATGAGGTCTCCGCTCAGCGTTATCCGGCGACTCTCGCGTTGCTCCGGCAGCGTTTGATTGGTGAGCTTAAACTAAAGTCCGATGTGCCCTTTGCTTACGCACAGGTCCTGCCGGCCGCCGGAGACGTCCCGCGCTTCGTTGCGCGCGACCTCTTGCGTCGCCGCATGGCGGAGGCTGATGGGTCGTCAGGCCACGCCGACGCCGTTCCGGGCCTGCGTATGGTGAAGACGGACGGCTTCAGCGTCGTCGCTGACCATGTCCATTTCGACACCGCCGGGCAGCTTAAGCTGGGTGCAGCCCTCGGTGTGGCCCTGGCGAAGTAGGCCCAAGGAAAGAAGGGTCGGGCGGTTGCTTTCGCTGGGAAAACCCCCTTGATGCGTGGACATGTCCCGCTTCGACGCCGTTCGTGCCCGTATCGCTCCCGCCCGCCAGCGGCTCTTGGTCCATCCGCTCTACGCCCGCATGGATTCCTTGGCGGACGTCCAGCGCTTCATGGCCTCGCACGCGTTTGCGGTCTGGGATTTCATGTCGCTCCTGAAGCGCCTCCAGCGCGAGCTTACGTGTGTCGACGTGCCTTGGGTCCCGGTCGGCGACGCTGAGGTTCGCTTCCTGATTAATGAAATCGTTTGCGGCGAAGAATCGGACGTCGACCCGCGCGGGGGCCGCATCTCGCATTTTGATCTCTACCTGCGCGCGATGGAAGAAGCGGGGGCCGACAGTACTGCCGTGCGCCGCGCCCTTGCCTCGGTGCGGGCAGGTGGCTCCACCCAGGAGGCCCTGCAACAAGCAGGGGTACCTTCCGCCGCCGCGGCCTTTTCGGGTGGTACCTTTACTTTAGCGGTCTCGGGAAAAATCCACGAAGTCGCCGCCGCTTTCACCTTCGGTCGCGAGGACCTCATCCCTGACATGTTCCCGGAACTCGTCGGACGACTCAGTCGCGAGCACCCTGGTCGCTTGGATACTTTTCGCTATTACCTCGAACGTCATATCGAAATCGACGGTGGCCACCATGGGGCGATTTCTCTACGCATGGTCGAACTCCTCTGCGGAGACGATGACCGTAAATGGAACGAAGCGGCCCAAGCCGCACAACAGGCCATTGAGGCCCGTCTGCAGCTATGGGACGGTATCGTTGCCCAGTTGGGCTCCGCGAAGTAAGTCCGCTTAGCGAGCTTGGTAGCCCTGCCAGACCCATTCCAGGGCCGCGGGGAGGAGTTGACCGCGAGCGGGCCCGAGGCCGTGGCCGGCGTTCTGGCAGAAGACGTATTGGTAGTGGTAGCCCTTTTCCTTGAGCACCTTGGCCATGCGGTGGTTGGCCTCGACCCAGTCATGCATGCCGTCGCGCATGACGTTCGGGTTGTAATTATCGCGGTCACCCACGGCCATGTAGAGTCGGATCGGCTTGACCGGGCTCTGTGGGATGAGCGTGTCGTGGAAATCCCAAGCTCCGCCCGGGGTCTTCGGGTCAAACGGCCACTGCTGGTTGACGAATGTTCCTGACAACGTGAGCACACGGCGGAACCACTCGGGGTGATACCAAGCCATGATCAGCGCAGCGGAGCCGCCCGAGCTCGTGCCCATCGTCGCGCGGCCATCGGGGTCGGAGGTGAACTTCACCCCGTAGTTCTTTTCGACCAGCGGGAGGACCTCCAGTTGGATGAACTCGGCGAACAGGCCTGACATATTGTCATATTCCTTACCGCGTTCGTGGCCTTGGGCGTCACCGCCGCCGTTGGTGATCATAACCGTGATGACGGCGGGGATGCGCTTCTGTGCGATGAGGTTGTCGAGGATGCGGCAGAGTCCGAGGTCAGGCTTGCCCATGCCGGGTCCATCATGCGTCACGAGGAGAGGCGCTGCCGTGCCCGGAACATATTGCGCCGGGATGTGCACCGTGATGGTGCGCTTGTAGTCCATCGTGTGCGTCTCAACGATGAGCGTCTTCGGGTTCTTGGGGTCGGGCGTGCCGAACTCCTTGCGGGCGATACCCGGGTTGAAACGCTGGCAATCCTTTGAATCGATCTGGAACTGCTGCACCTTGCCTTGCGGCACGCCAGCGATGGCCTTCGTCTCGGGCGCCGCGGTGTAGTCTGGACCGACGACGTAGTTGCCGTCCACGTTGACCGGCGGCGTGGCGCCCGGTTTACCGTCGAGGCGGATAAAGGTCGGTGCACCGGGGCCGTCGTAGGTCCGCGTCGGCGGCTGAGCGCGAGCCGGAGCCTTAGGGGCGGGGGCTGGGGCGGCCTTGGGGGCGTCGGCGGCGAAGGCAGCGACGGGTAGGGCGAGTAGGCCGAGGAGCAGGGAAGCGGGGCGTAACATGGCGGGTAGGGTATGTGCGTAATTTGTCGTTCCTAGTCAGTAGACTGCAACCCTAAGTGACGGGAGAGGGCTTGCTTGCGTAAGGCCTGTAGGCAGATTGGTCTCACCCCTAAAACCACATGAAGCACACGTTCCGTTCCCTCCTGCTCGCCGCTACCTTGGTCTCCCCGCTGTTTGCCGCCGACGCCCCCAACTACGCCATCCAGCCGGTTTTGCACCCGGGCACGGAGAAGCGCCATGAGTCCTTTAATGTTATCTCCAAGCAGGGCGCCGCCGAGCTCGTCTTCTTAGGTGACTCTATCACCCATGCTTGGGAAGGCCGGGGTAAAGCCGTTTGGGATAAGACCTGGGCCCCGCTCAAGGCCGCAAATTTTGGCATCAGTGGCGACCGCACCGAGCACGTCCTCTGGCGCCTGGAGCACGGTAATTTCGACGGGCTCAAGCCGAAGGAAATCGTCCTGATGATTGGCACGAACAACACCGGCCACCAGGACCGCCCGCAGAAGGAAATTAATAATGCCGTCTACAAGTGCACCGCCGAGCAGACCGCCGAAGGCGTTAAGGCGATTATCGTCAGCCTCCAGAAGAAGTGTCCGAGTGCCAAGATTCTCATCCTCGCCATCTTCCCGCGCGGTGCCGACAAGAATGACAAGTTCCGCCAGCAGAACGAAGCCACTAATGCGATCATCAAGGGCTTCGCTGATGATAAGAAGGTCTTCTTCCTGGATGTCGGCCCTAAGTTCCTCGAAGCCGATGGCACGCTACCCAAGAGCATCATGCCTGACCTCCTGCACCCGAACGAAGAGGGTTACCAGATCTGGTCCGACGCGATGGAAGCGAAGGTCAAGGAACTCCTTAAGTAAGCCGCAACTCAGCCGCCTACGCAGGCCGCCCTCTGGGCGGCCTGCTTGTTTTAGCGAAGCGGAATCTCGTTCACCGTGTAGTAAGCCTTGGTGTGCAGGAGCGGCTTACCTGCGGTGGAGCGCACGCCAGCGAAGTCAAAGTCATGGATGTGGCCCAACTCGATCTTCTCCAGGGTCAGGCGTACCGACAGCCCGTCGGCGGAGGGGACGGCCTTGAGGACACGCGGAGCGGTCTGGTCGACCTCGGGGCTGCCATAGCCGGCGTGATAGACGTGCGTATAGGTCGTGACGGCGTAGCTGGCGGGATCGGCG
>CAIXHF010000181.1 GCA_903919185.1 uncultured Opitutia bacterium
CATCGGCTGACCCAAAAGGAGCGGATTCTATTCGAAGCCGCCAAGCGCCAGGGCTTCCTAAAGATACCCGTCACCGGTATCCGGAAGAACGTCCTCAACGTCTACCGCCTCTGGTGCCAAGCCACCGACCGCGACTTCGTCACTAAGTAAGCTGACTGGCTCCGGAGACGTTGCTCCTGGTAGGGTCGGGACTGCGCCGCGTCCGTTTGTCTTGAGGTAGGGTTGGCACTGCGTGCCAACCTAGTTACCCCACCCTCTTGAGACCTCCGCCCCCGTCGAAAACTGGATCTTCCTGAAGCCTTTCCCTACTTGCATCCTTCTTCATCTTGAACAAATTAAATTCAGGTTTGGAAGCCAGCCAAGGGCTGGATGAAATACCTCCAAGGGGGCGCGTAAGCGCCCCTTATCCTTTTATCCAGACTCGCAAGCCTCGCTGATTGCAAAGGCCCTGGAGTCGCTTCAACAACTGCTTTCCTCCCCTGCTGGAGAAGAAGCGATTGGGGGCCAGGGATTGTTTTGTCAGAAAACTCAATAGATCGCAGGCCTGCAGGAGGTGGCTATCCTGCGATTCCCTTCCAAAGGGCAGATCGACGAGCAATTCTCCGAGAAGAGGCTGGGCATGAAGGATAGATTCCACCCACGGCCGACCTGGAGACGGACGAATGTCGTCGCAGACTATAGCGAGACCGGCGCTTCCGCAGGCAGGATGGGGTGTAGCTCGGTCGATCCATACTTGAGCAAGACGGGTCAATTCTATCCACGCAGGCGCCAGTGGATTGGTGCCGCCCTTCTCGATGATCACGCAGATTGGAGTCAAGTCACCCTGCCGCTGGATACATCCCAGTACATGCAGCAGGCATTGGAGCCTGGCTCTTTGCGACAGGCCCAAGTGATTGCTGGAGTCGCTCAAGAACTCGGAGGCGTGCAATTCGGCCATCATCGGCAGGCCATGTATTGCGAATAAACGTGCGCGCATCTCTGCCATCCTTCGGTTGACCGCATGCCAGTCCGCATGATGGACGAGTAATCCGCAGAGAATGAAGTGCCTACTGGCGCCGTGCTTCGCTCCCGGATCGCCGCTCTCATCGACATAGAGAAAGTGCATCCCCAATCCGAGCCGCTGACCGACCTCGCAGCAATCGCCAGCCCCTAGGCATCATTTTCCCAAAACCCCTCTGCCTCGGGTAGGGGCAATGCTCTGCCTTGCACTCCGTAACAGGAGGGCGCGGCGAAGCCACGCCCCTACCTTTCCCCTAGCCAACGATACTCTAGCCAACCAGTCCCCTCACGTAATCCATACTCTGTAATCACCAAGGGCAGCACTCCGTGCTGCCCTTGGTGTGGGTTGTCGCAATAGCGGGTCTAATCCTGCGGCGGAGGCCGTAAGGGATTTCTAATGGCTGTGACGGGGCGTAGGCTCCCCTTGCTCCAGTCCGGCCCAGTGATAAGATAAAAGGTCTATATAATAATATGTCTGCCCGTCTCTGGATACTACTCCTCCTACTTAATGCCGGCGTTCTCTGGGCTGCCCCCACGCCGACTGCCCCAGCCACGAAAGAGACTGAGGCGGCCGAGCGGTCGGCTGCTTTCGCGGACGCCAAGAAACGGGCCGAGGCCGGGGACGCCAAGGCGATGCTCGAACACGGCTTTAATCACATGCTCGGCTTCGGCACGCCCATCGATTTGCCCACCGCCTCCGAATGGATCCGACGCTCTGCAGAAAAAGGAAACGAGGACGCCTACTTCCCTTACGCGCAGATTTGTCAGCGCGGCGAGATGCGGCCGAAGGACATGAAGGAAGCCATCCGCTGGTTCCGCCTGGCGGCTGCCAAGCAGAACGCTAACGCTGAGCTCAGCCTCGCCCAAGCCTATGAGCAAGGCGCGGGCGTCGAGAAAGACCCCAAAGAGTCCCGACGCTGGCTAGAACTATCGGCGACCCACGGGCACCCCATCGCTCAGGAATCACTGGGGTGGCAGCTCTGCGAAAGCGAAAATGCCGCGGAGCTC
>CAIXHF010000182.1 GCA_903919185.1 uncultured Opitutia bacterium
CTGCTTACAGGCCGACTTCTCCTGCGGAATCAAGGCTCGGATGTCCGACAGCAGCCCGGCCAGCGCATCATACTGGGTGCCGGAGGCGATGAAACGGAAGATGCGCTCATGCTTGGTCGTACGGTACTGCTCGCCATGGTGCTGCAGCTCCTCGACGAGCTTTTCCCCGGGTCGCAGTCCCACGATCTTTATCTCGATATCAATATCTGGACGGAAGCCACTGAGCTCGATGAGCTGCCGGGCCACGTCGATAATCTTTAACGGCTGGCCCATCTCCAAAACGAGGATATCACCACCTTCGCCCTGGGTCGCACTCTGTAGCACCAAGCCAACGGCCTCGGGGATGGTCATGAAGTAACGCTTCACCTCCCGGTGCGTGACGGTGACAGGGCCACCCGCGGCGATCTGCTTACGGAAGATCGGGATGACGGATCCAGAGGAGCCGAGAACATTACCGAAGCGCACGGCCACGAACTGCGTGACATTACCGGGCCGGCCCTGCATGGACTGTACCACCATTTCCGCTAAGCGCTTCGAGGCGCCCATGACGTTGGTGGGGTTGATGGCCTTATCCGTCGAAATCAAGACGAAGCGTGTCACCGCAAACTCGGAAGCCAAGGCGGCCACCAAGGCCGTGCCGAGGGTATTGTTCTTCAGCGCTTCGCCTGGTTGGGGCTCCATCATCGGCACGTGTTTGTGCGCTGCGGCGTGCAACACTAAGGCGGGGCGGTGCCGGGCAAAAACTTCGCGCATCCGGGGCTCATCGGTAACGTCGGCGACAACGGGGCAGATCAAGGCCCCACCACCAGCCGCAATGAGGTCCTGTTCAGCTTGATAGAGCAACGCCTCACACTGATCGAGCATGATGAGCCGACCCGGATGGCGGAGCGCGACCTGCCGGCAGATTTCCTGGCCGATGCTGCCCCCTGCACCCGTGACGAGCACGGTGCGACCGGTGATCATTGCTCCGATGGCGGTATCGTCGAGCTGCGCGGGGGCCCGTCCTAATAAGTCTTCCACGGAAACCGGCCGGAGATCGGTCGCACGCACGCGGCCCCCCGCGAGCTCGGTGAGGGAGGGGACGACCAGCACGCGGAGGCCACTCGCGACAGCGAGCGTGCTAATTTCGCGAATCCTTTTCGCGCTCTGGGCGGGTAAGGCGAGAATGACTTCCGTCACGCCATACTTCTCGACCAACGATGGAATATTTTCAGGTGCTCCTTCGACGGGGATACCGTGAATCTCGAGCCCATGCTTCGACGCATTATCATCCAGGAAGCAAACGGGCTGCAGGCCGTGGCCGCGGTGGGATAACAGGTCTGTTGCCAACTGTTCGCCCGCATTGCCAGCCCCGACGATGGCGATACGCTCCAGGGTCGTGTGGGCGACCTTATGCTCGCCCGTGAAGCGTTCACGGAGGGTGCGGATGGAAACACGGAAGCCGACAAAGAGTAGTAGCGAGAGGTTAAAGTCGACGAGCGCTACACTGCGCGGAAGGCCCAAAGTGGCAGTGGGCCCATTCATGCCGCTGACGAATGGCAGTAAGAGAATAACCAGCGTCGCCAGCGAAAGCGCGAAGACCATGCGTAGCGCGTCATGCAGGCGAAAATAATAGAAGACGCCGCGGAACTGCCCGAAGAGGCCGAGCAATAAGAACTTTAAGGGGACGACCCAGAGCAGCGCTTGTGGGCGTTGGGTGAAGAGAAAGCCTTCGATGTCCTTATCTGCGGTGGTGAGGACCACCCCGGCAGAAAACCTTATCTCGTAGCTTAACCAAAGCGAAAGCGCCGCCAACGACCCGTAGACGAAAAAGAAAAAGAGCCACCGCTGAGCGGGGCTCACCTTCGACGTGGAGTTACTCAGGGGCATGGGCAAGGGGTTAGTAGGTCTGCCAAGGGTTTCATTCAATCACGATACGGAAGCCGATGGTGCGGCTCTTTTCACGCTTTAACGCCTTCCGAAGGGGAAGCCCAGAGACCGGGACCCAGTTTACGCTTCCGCCGACAACCGAAGCAAAATCATCCGTGGCCTCGGCTTGCGCCCATTCTTCCACGTTGCCGAGCAAGTCGAAGTAACCAGCCCCGGTGGGTTGCGAGGTGCCCACTGGACGAGCGGATACCCCATCGGTGTTATCAAAGGTC
>CAIXHF010000183.1 GCA_903919185.1 uncultured Opitutia bacterium
AAGGCCTTGGCGACGCGAATTGGGTTTTGTTGGTCCAGCCAAGTGGGCAGGGCGGACCCTTCCAGCTCGGTGAGGCGCGCGAGTACCGTAGCGGGCCCTTGTTGCTGCAGGGCCCGGACTTCGTTGATGACCGCATCGCCGATCGGCAGGCTATCCGTTACGGGGCCAAAGAACGCGGCGAGGTAGAAGCCACTGCCACCTGTGATGAGGATTTTCTTTCCGCGGGCAGTCGCGTCGACGATGACCGCTTGCGCGTAGTCGACGTATTGCGCGACGGAGTAGCGCTCGCTGGGTTCGACGAGGTCGATGCCGTGGTGGCGGACACGGGCTTGTTGGGCGGAGGTAGGTTTGGCCGAGCCGATATCCATCCCGCGATACACGCAGACGGAATCGCAGGATAAAATCTCGGCGTTATGCTGTTCCGCCCATGTCAACGCTGCCTCGGTCTTGCCGACCGCGGTCGGACCCGTCAGGACGTGCAAGGGGGCGGGCGCAGTCATAGTCAGGCGACCTTCAATAATAGGTAAGCCACCGGTGCCACCAAGAGCAACGAGTCTACTAAGTCGAGCGCGCCACCGATGCCAGGAATTGTGCTGCCCGAATCTTTCACGCCACCGCGACGCTTTAAGTAGGATTCGACGAGGTCAGAAGGAATGCTCAGCGCTGCGATCGGCAGCGCATAGAGCGCGGCTTGGCCGGGCGTGAGGAAGGCGATGCCGGCGCGTTGATAGGCCCAAGCGACCAAGGCGCTGACGCCCGCCGAGAGGAGGATACCGCCCACGCAACCTTCGACGCTCTTAGCCGGGCTGACGTTCGGGGCGATCTTGTGCTTGCCGAATGGTACGCCGAACAGGAGGCCACCGACGTCCGTGAACTTCGTCGCGACGACGACCCAGAGAGCGGCCCAGAGGCCTTCCGGTTCGCTTGCGAGGATGACCAGGAAGCCAAGGAGGAAGGGGACGTACAAAACGCCGAAGAGGGTCGAAAGGCGGAGGACCCACTCGTGGTTCTGTAAAGGACGCGCCAGCAGCGAGAGCAGGACGGCAACCCAGGCGAGCGCAATCCAGGGGGCGGCCGGTGGTAAGGTGACCCAGCCCATAAACAGTGCTGTGAGGAACAGCGCACCGGCCGTCAACCCGCTGGCGGAGCGTGGGGCCGCACCCGTTTGGCGGAGGATCGCGTAGACTTCGTATTGAGCGCCGAGACCCAGTAGCGCAATCAGTAGGAAGCCGCCCAGCTTAACCTGGCCGAAAGCATTAAACCCCGCCAGCATGAGGCCCACGACGAGCCAGAGTCCGATGGTGCTGAGGGCGCGTTGCTTCATGCGGTGGGCTTGGCTTGGAGTTGTTCGGGGGTTTGGCCGTAGCGGCGTTCTCGTTTGGCGAACTCATCGAGGGCCAACTGGAACTGCTCCTTGGTGAACTCAGGCCAATGCACGGGCGCAAACACAATCTCCGCATAAGCCGACTGCAGCAGAAGAAAGTTACTGAGGCGGCATTCGCCGGAGGTCCGGATGATTAAATCGGGATCAGGCGTACCGGCGGTTTGGAGGCGGGACTCCAAGGCCGCCCAATCGACAGCGTTCGGGGCCAAGGTGCCAGCGGCGACTTCTTGGGCGATTTGCTGGACCGCCTGAATGACTTCCTGGCGGGCCCCGTAGTTCAGGGCGACGACGAGGGTGAAGGCTTGGTGGCTAGCACTGGAGCGGATAGCCTCTTCCAGTGGCAAGCGCACGAAGTCCGGCATTGCAGAGAGGTCGCCAATTACCTTGAGGCGAACCTGACGGCGCGAGAGCCGGGTGAGGTTAGCCCGGAGTATCCACTCACCCAGTTTGAAAAGGCCATTGACCTCATCTAAGGGACGCTTCCAGTTCTCTGCCGAGAAGGCAAAAATCGTCAGCGTCCCGATGCCTGAGTCGATGCAGTGGTCGACGATGTCGAAGATACGCTCCGCCCCGCGGCGATGGCCTTCGAGGCGCGGGAGTCCGCGGGCGGCCGCCCAGCGACCGTTCCCATCCATGATGATCCCCACATGGCGAGGCACATCGGCGGAGTGGGCTGGAGTGGCAGGGTCGGACACGGAAGCGGCAGATTGGCCTATTCGGCAGTCCGCTGGCAACCGCGAATCAACGTTCGTCCGCGGCGATCAGAACCCCTGGAAAGCCCGCCGAACGCACGAGTTCACAGACCGTGAGGAAGCTCTGCATCGTCAGGGCGCCATCGGCTTTGACGAGGACAGGCCGGGCGACGGCGGCTTTATTCTTAGATAAGGTTTGGAGCTCGGCCCGGAGTCCTTCGCGGTCGACCACGCGGCCAGCCACGACGAAGACCCCGGTTCCACGCGCGGAGATCAAAGTCACCGTAGTAGCCGTCCGGGCCATATCACCGACGTTGGTCTTCGGGGTCGTGAGATTGCGGGTGGCGGCGGCTAGCGTGTTGTCGAAGCCGACATACATGCCCGGGGCGTAGACGAAGTTCGAGGCGAGCACCGCAACTAAGCCCGCGCACGTGAGTGCTAAGGCCAATGGTAGGAAATCGACGCCGCGTTCGACGGGCCGGACCTTCTCGAGTATGCCCAGGGGGGTGCGCATCTTCAGGCCTTGCGGTTCTTCTCCTCAGGGAGTTCGTGTTGGACGAAGGTAATGACCGAGTGCGCGGCGATTTCCATCTCAGTCACAATCGAACGCACGCGGCCGACGAGGAAGTGGTGGGCCAGCGAGCAGCCCGCGGCGATGACGAGCGAGAAGCCTGCGTTGGCGAGGGCCGCCTGGATATCAGGGAAGAGTCCTTGCGCCGAGGCGTAGACGCTCCCGTCGGACAGGGTGGTGGTCAGGTGGAAGCCGGAGAAGATGGCCGCGGCCAGGCCAATCAACGGGGCGACGCGGCCAATGGCTGAGATGGTGCCCAGGCGACGTTCGAGGACCGGCAACTCGAGCAAGGCGGCTTCGGTGGCCGCCGCACGCATGGCGGCTTCACTGCCTTCGGAACGCAGGAGTGCGGCTTTCACCACGCGCGGGACAGGGCCGGGCGATTCTTCGCAGGCGGCGAGGGCTTCGAGGGGGCGGCCGGCGCGGAGGTTGTTGCGGACACCTTCAATGAAGTCGGAGGACAGCACTAAGCCACGGTGCAGGAACATGGCACGCTCCACGACGAAGACGAGCGCGAGGAAGGCGAGGGCCAGCAGGATCCAGACGAAGGGCCCAGCGTCGGCAGGGAAGGAGAAGGGGGCGTTCATCGTGGTTTCTGGTTATTGCCGCTCGCGCGGAGGCTCGCAAGTTTGCTTTCGGCGGCGCCTTGACCGGGCAGGCGGCTTTCGCCGGGGGCTAAGCCGCGGTTCAATTCTGGAATAAGTCGATACACGGCGATGGCCTCAGTCTTATCACCTTCCTCCTCATGCATACTACCGAGTAAAAGGATGGAACTGGCGATCCAGTTGCGGCCCGACGGACCAAAGCTGGTCTCATCGGTCGCCCCGTTCTGGCGGAGCGAAGCGAGGGCCCGGACGAGTACGGTCTTGGCCTCGAGTCGGGTACCAGGGGCGTCGCTCTTGGATTCGGCCTTGGCGCGTTCGAGTAGGGCGAGGGCAAGCTTGTAGCGGGCCTCGGCGAGTGTATCCGGGTCGCGGGCCCAGGCGATGGCGACGTTTTCGTAGGCCGCCGCGGCGATGGCCACCCTTTGGCGGTCAAGCTCGCCTCTGCGGTCGCGGCGGAGTTCGGCGAGGCCGAGTAAGGAATCGGCCCGCGCCATTTCGGCTTGGGCCCGGTAGGGGTGGTCAGGCTTTTCGCGGATCAAGCGATTGAGGACGAGTAAGGCGCCGTCGAAGTTGCCCAACGACCGAAGGAGCTCGGCCCGGCGGAGCGCCACCCGAAAGAGCAGTGGGCTCTGTGGGTAGGTCTCCATGAATTTCTCCAGCAGCTCGACGGCTTCTTTTAGTTTTTCTTCGCCGTCCACCGGAGCCTGGCGGGCGGCTTCTTCCGCGGCTTCGTAGAGTCCGAGTTCGGCAAATTCGGACAGCGCAGCATCCCCCGTAAAATCTTTGAATAAGGCCAAGAAGCGGGCCTGGGCTTCGGCGTGGCGGCCCATCGAGGCGAGGTGGCGGCCTTCGACGAGGTACGAAGAAGCTGTGGCCGGAACCTTACCGTATTTTTTACGGAGTGCTTCCAAGTCGGCCAGGCCTTTGCCCGGTTCGACGCCTAAGGCCGTGCGTGCCTTGAGTAAGGCCACATGGCCGCGGAGCTTGGGCGCGTTGACCTTGAGTTCGGTGGAGGCGTCTGGAGGGAGGTCGTCGAGCCGGCGGGCGATGTCGTCGGCCAGCCGCGCGGCGGTGCTGGGATCTCGGTTGGCCAAGGCGATGAGCGCGCGTTGCCAGTCGAAGCGGAGGGCGTAGTCGGTGTTCGTGCGCGTAATTAGTGGGTTGAGACGCTGCAGGAGGCGGGCGGCTTCTTCGGTTTGGTTAGCTTTGCGGGCGTCTTCGACGAGTAGCCAGACCGCGATCCACAGGCGCTCCTTGGGAATCTTGGGGTTGAGTGGGGCGGCTTCGATGATTTCAGCCGTATGATTCCAGAGCTTGGCGTCCCCAGCAGCGGAGAGTGAGGAAAGCACTCGCTGATGGAAGGCGGAGGTTGCTAGGTCAGCGCCTTCGGTTTCGGTCTGAATCGTCGCGTACGCTTTTTCGGCGAGCGCGTAATCAGCGGCTAAGAAAAGACAGTCCGCGGAGACGGTGCGTAAGACATCGCGCGGGATACCCGTCTTGCCCTCAGCCAGGGTATTCAGGAAAGAGGACGCGAGACGATAGGAGCCATCGCCCCAAGCGGTGAGCGCTAAAGTACGCGTGGCTTCGCGGGCCAAGGGGCTGCCGGGGACGTCTTTAAGTAAGTCCGACGCCGCTTGGCGGGCCTTCTCGCGATTGCCAGCAACCAGCATGAGTTGGGCACGGGCTAAGTGAATGGCGTCCAGTACAGCGGGGTCGCGGGGGCATTCGAAACTCAGTTGGCCCTCGGGCCGTTTCATGAGGAAGTCATAGACCTCATTCGCAATCGCCTTCGCGTCGCTCGGTTTGGCATCCGCGGCGGCGGCCACGAGGGCGCGGAGGGCGGTGAGACGGACGGAGGGATTCGACGGGTTCTTCGCTGCTAGTTGTAAGAAGCGACGGCCTTCGGCGGACTCGTAGCCGAGAATAAGGCCGCAGAGGAGGTCGGCCTCGGCTTGACGGGTGTCAGGGAGTGGGGCGGCTTCTTTGAGTGCATTGACGGCCTCAACGCGACGGTCCTTGCGGGCCAGGGCGAGCGCGAGGTTACGCGAGAAGGCAAAAGCGAGCGGCGAGCCCTTGGCATTACTGGCACGCTCGCGGAGTACGGAAATCGTCACGTCATCGACTTTACCAGCGATGATGGAGGCACGGAAGGAAAGGACTTCAATGCGCTGGCGCTGTTCTTCAGAGACCGCGGTCCGCGTGGCGTTAGCGAGGTGCGTGTTCACGCCGAGGCTATCGCCTTTCGCAGTGGCCAGGAGGGCGCGCAGGGCGTGGCCCCAAGCGGCCTCGTTAAGTGGTAATTGTTCGGGGGCAGCTTTTTCAGCGGCGACGGTCGCGGCGGTGAGGTCGTTCTCGAGCAACGCGATCAAGCCTTCGTAAAGCGATTTGCGTGGGGACTCGGGTAGTCCCTTGAGCGAGGCCTTCGCTTCGGTTACCTTAGTGCGCTCTATCTGCCCGGCGGCGAGGCCCAGGGAGGCACGTTCACGTTCATTACTGGTGATGCCCGGAGTCGTGAGTGAAGCGCTGTAAAGTTGGGCGGCCGTCGTGGAGAGACCAGCGGCCAGGGCTTCGTCGGCTAATTCCAGCAAGGTGCGTTGCCGTGGGTTTTCCGCCGTGGGTAGGACTGGCTGGTTGTTGAGTGCGGTCGGCGGAAGGTCTTGGGCGAAGCCTAGCCCGGCCCAGCCAAGGGCAAGGGTCAGCAGGGCGACGGAGGCGGCACGCGACATTACCCCGACATTGGTCGGAGAAACACCCGCGGGCAAGAGGGGAGTGTCGGCCTTAGGCCTTGTCCAAACCGAAGGCCGTGTGCACGGCGCGGACGGCGGCATCGGCTTTGGCGGGGTCCAGGGCGACCGAGATCTTGATCTCGGAGGTCGTGATGAGCTCGCTGTTGATACCAACCGAAGCCAGCGCCTTGAAGAGCGTGCCGGCGACACCGGGGTGGGAAATCATCCCGACGCCGACGATGGAAAGTTTGGAGATTTCGCCGGCCGAACGAACGGTGCCGCTACCGAGCTTCTTGAGCGTCTGGCCCACGACCTTTTCGACTCGGACATACTGGTCGGTGGTCACGGAGAAGGTGAGGTTGGACTTACCGTCCTTGCCCAGGTTCTTGATGATCATGTCGACGCTTAGGCCGGCTTCGCCGAGGTCGTCGAAGATGGCGGCGATGGCGTGCGGGTTGTCCGGCAGGTCGGAGACTGTCACGCGGGTCTGCAGGCGGTCGAGGGCGACGCCGGCGATGGCCGCGTCTTCAAGGGTTTTGTCGATGGCTTTCACGATGGT
>CAIXHF010000184.1 GCA_903919185.1 uncultured Opitutia bacterium
CCGGGCACCAAGGAGCACATGAAGGTGATCCACTCGGGGCGGATCTCCCAGCCGTGGCGGCGGCGGATGTGGTTAACGATTGAGGCGAAGGCAGTGTCGCGTTGCGCGGGATAACCGTAGACGCCGTGGGCGGCGCGGGCCTGCACGGCGGCAACCACCGCGGGAGGCGACATGAAATCCATGTCGGCAATCCAGCAAGGGATGATGTCGCGATCGGCATACTTGTGCCACTTCGTGCTGTCCGTCCCAGAGCGTTCCGGACAGCTGTCAAAATTGAAAGCCATTCTGGGGAGAACCTTGGGTTGAAGTCAGGTGCGGGCAAATGCATTTTCAGCGAATGACACCTACTTGGGTCACCCCCGCCGAGATCCGCGACCGTCAGGTCTTCCTCGGTCGCCGGGGGGAAATGTCCGTCGCGGTCACAAGCGCGGGCGAACTTGTCCTCCGTCTCCCCCAACCGCTTGCTGTCGTGGAGGCGCGTCTCTCCTGCTGGGGGCTCGTCGGCAAATCTGGTAAACTTCCTAAGGTCCGCGTAACCTTGGCCGTCGGCACCACGTTCCAGCACCGGGTCTGGCAAGCCTGTCAGGCCATCCCTGCTGGCTCCAGCCTCACCTACGGCGCACTCGCCCGGCGTATCGGTTGCCGGTCGGCCCAAGCCGTCGGCCAAGCACTCGGGGCTAATCCCTTAGCCCAACTCATCCCTTGTCACCGGGTCGCTGCCGCTACTGGAACTGGCGGGTTCGCTTGGGGCGCCCGCCGCAAGGCGGCTTGGTTAAGAGAGGAAGCGAATGAGTCTGCTTGATGCCCTCGACCGGGGCCTCCTTGACCTGATCTTCCCCCGCGACTGTGCGGTCACGCAGATGCCGCTGGATCAAGGGCCCTTCAGGCACCTTTCCATCGAGGGACTCGCCGCCCTCCCTCGCATCACCGACCCTCGTTGCCTGACCTGCGGCCATCCCTTTGACGGTTGGCTAGAAGGCGATCGGAGCTGCCCCCATTGCGCTGAACTACACCCAGCCTTTGGCCGAGCGATTTGTCCCTTCCGAGCCCTGGGGCCAGTCCGACACATCCTCCACCGCATCAAATACGAGCGGTCGCCCTACTTGGCCGATGACTTGGTGGCGGCGGCCACCACCGATGAGCCGTTCCGCCGTCACCTCGCTGGGTCAATCCTCGTGCCCGTTCCGCTCCATACGGAGAAAGCGTGGGCCCGTGGCTACAACCAGAGTGAGCGCATCGCCACGGGCCTCGCCCGACACATTCCTGGCTGCACCGTCGTGCCACTCCTCGAGAAACATACCGCCACGGAATCGCAAACCCGTTTGGACCGCACCAAACGGCTACGCAACGTCGCCAAAGCTTTCCGCCTCAAGCGCGGCCACGCCGTCGACCCGAGCCAGCGCTATGTCATCATCGACGACGTCCTTACGACTGGCGCCACGCTCCACGCCTGCGCGGCCGTCCTCCGAGCGGCCGGAGCCACGTCCGTCGACGCCGCCGCCCTCGCCCACGGCTAAACCGCCAGGACTGCGTCGAGCTCGGACTCGGACACGCCCATCTTGCTGAGCACAAAAGCCCGCATGTCCGGAGCCAAGGGTGCACGGAAGATACGCTGAAACAGCGGGGCGCGAAAATCTAGGCGCGCGGCATGCAGAGCCTGCCGTTCCATCTCGAGGCTTTGCCCTAAACGCTCCGTCCACCCCTGCTCGACAAACTCTAAGTAGAGTGAGTCGTCGCCGCCGTAGAGTTTATCACCGATGACCGGGTGCCCGAGCCAGAGCGCATGCGCGCGAATCTGGTGCTTTCGTCCCGTGTGCGGACTCACGCGAGCCAAGGTGTAGCCACTTCGCACGAGGGCAGGCTCGAAGAACGTCGCGGCCGGTGAGGTGCCGGGCCCGACGCGGACCGCGGTTTTTACCACGACCTTACTGGTTTCATCGGGGCCCAGCGATTGGTCTACCTGCACGGGCTCCCGAAGCTCGCCCTTGAGAATGGCGTAGTAAGTTTTCGAGACCCAGCGACGCTCCATCGCAGTCTGCGAAAGCGAGGCCGCGGCCGCGTGCTTAGCGATGAGGATGATGCCACTGGTTTCGCGGTCGAGGCGACTGACCAAATGCAGGGTCGTTAAGCCTTTCCACTCGCGCACCGCGCCCACGAGCGAGGACCAAGGGCCATCCTTCGAGGGATGGCACACGAGCCAACCTGGTTTATCGAAGACGAAGAAGTCGTCGTCCTCCTCGATGAGCCACTGCGGCAGTTCTGCGGGATTGACCTTGGGGGCGGGACGGTTCGGGACCGCAGCTTCGTCACCACTCATGGCTTAAGCGGCAGGCGATCCTGCCATGCGGTCGTCGGCACGGCGAGGCCTTGAAACCGCGCCAAGACTTCTCCCACTAAATAAAGTGAGCCCAGGACGACGACCGTCGCCCCTTGGGTCGCGCAAGTCGCCGCTGCCGGGAAAAGCTCCGCTACGGTGGTGCGGACGACTTCGCCGCGAAAATCCGCCGGCACGAGGGCGGCAAGTTGCTCGACGGCACAAGCCCGTTCGTTGTCGGGCTGCACGAGTACGAGCCGCGCGGCGTGCCGGGCGGCCGCAATGACGAGCGGGCGCGCGCGGTCTACGCCCAAGGCGCCCACGACAATGGTCGGGCCTTCTAATGCGGCGAGAAGTGGCTCAATCGTGCGGATGCCTTCTTCGTTATGCGAACCGTCGATAATCAGAGTACGCCCATCGTTCAGCGTCAGGCGCTGCCACCGTCCGGCCCACGCGATATTCTGCAAGGCCGCCGCTGCAACCTGCGCATCAAACGGTAGGCGGGTGGCTAGCTCGCACGCCAACCACGCGGCGCCCGCATTCCAGCGTTGGTGTGCGCCGAGGAGATTGGTCTCCGGCAACGCCGTGCCAAAACGGTCGCGGACGAAATGTAACGGGGCGCCAATCTCCTGGGCGCGTTGGACGACGACGGCTTCCGCTTCGGCTGGCAGTTGACCGACGACACAAGGCACGCCCGGCTTCAGGATACCAGCCTTCTCGCCCGCAATGGCCGCGAGCGTTGCGCCGAGGTATTCTTGGTGGTCGAGTCCGATGGACGTGATTACGCAAACCTCGGGGGTACAGATATTCGTGGCATCGAGCCGGCCGCCCAACCCAGTCTCCAGGATCGTCACGTCGACCTGCCTCGTGCGAAATTCCACCCAAGCCGCGGCGGTGATGAGTTCGAAGAACGTCGGCGCTAACCCCGCGTCGGCCGCAGCGATGGCCTCGTAATGCGGGCGGAGCTCCTCGGCGAGGGCGACCACGCGGGCTTCCGTGGCGGGTACGCGGTCGACCTGTAAGCGCTCACCAATCTCCACGAGGTGGGGGCTGGTATACAAACCCGTCCGGCGGCCCTGAGCACGCTGAATCGCTTCGATCATCGCGCTGGTCGAGCCCTTGCCATTGGTGCCAGCCACGTGGAAACACGGGGCCCAACGCTCGGGGTAACCGAGGCGCTCGGACAACGCGCGCATACGGTCGACGCCGAGACGCGAACCGAGGTTACGCAATCCCGTCAACCAGCGCAGTGTGGTGGCCGCTTCCATATCGGCCGTGAGCCGTTAGGCCGCGCGACGCTTGCCGCCCTTCGGCGCGCGGTGAGCCAAGGCGCGGAGCAGGCTCGCTAACTTCGCCTTCATCTCCTTGCGGTGCACAATCATATCGATGAGCCCGCGCTTGAGGAGGAATTCGGAGGTCTGGAAACCTTCCGGGAGATCCTGGTTGGTCGTTTCCTTAATGACGCGGGCACCGGCGAAACCGATGAGCGCGGCCGGCTCGGCGACGATGACATCGCCCAGGGTGGCGTAGGAGGCCATCACGCCGGCCATGGTCGGATTGGTCAGGACAGAAATATAAGGCAAGCCGGCCGCCCGGAGCTTGGCGAGGGCCGCGCTGGTCTTGGCCATCTGCATTAACGAAAGGATGCCTTCCTGCATACGGGCGCCGCCAGAGGCGCAGACGACGACGCACGGGCACTTCATCTTGATCGCACGCTCGATGGCACGGGTCACCTTTTCGCCGGCGACGGAACCCATCGACGCACCCATAAACGAGAAGTCCATGATCGCGAGGGAAACGGGTAGGCCGTCCATGAGGCCGTGGCCGCAAATGACGGAGTCGCGCAGGCCAGACTTCTTCTGGTGCTGGGCCAGCCGCTCGGGGTAGGAACCACCAGCCGTGAACTTAAGGGGGTCGCGGGAATATAGTTTAGAGTCCGTTTCCTTCCAGCTGCCGTCGTCGATTAAAAGGGCGATGCGACGCTTGGTGGATAGGCGCTCGTGGTAGCCGCTGACCGGGAAGACGTTCCAATTGGCCTCGAGGTCCTTGGTGTAGACCATCTCGCCGTCGAGGGGGCACTTAGTCCAGAGACCTGCCGGGATATCCTTTTTCTTCGGAGTCGGTGTGTGCGTACGCTTGCGGAAGACGGCCATGGTGGAGAGCCGAGATGTTGAGAGTTTCTGCCGCGTGGTGAAAGGTTAAAGGCACGCAGAGAACCACGAAAAACGCTGTTTAAGGCGGTTTTTCGCAGAGTAGTGCCCGACCACCTAGGCTTCAGCGACGCGGCGTCCCAGCGATGCGCTCGAGCAGCAGTTCGTATGCCTTCACGGCCTTCTCGGCCAGCCCGAGTTCAAAGTTCTCGTCCGGGGCGTGGAGGTTAGAATCAGGCGTGAATAGCCCGATCATAACTGAGTCGAGGCCGGTCTCGCGACGGATGTCGCCGATGATGGGCACGCTGCCCCCTTCACGCAGGTAAAGGGGCGCTTTGCCGAAGGCTTGAGCGATGGCCTTATCGGCCTCACGGAAGGCACGAGCGAGGACCGGGTTCTGGTCCTTCGGCGTGTTCGGGCGGTCCGGCGGGCAAACGTAATAAGCCGCGTTGCCCTGCATCTCTTTGATTTCCACGCGGACGCCCTTGGGGGCGCGGGCACGAATGGCCTCAGCCACCTTGCGATGCACCACCACCGGGTCTTGGCCGGGGACAAGGCGACAGGTGATCTTGGCGAAGACCTTGGACGGGATGACGGTCTTGGAGCCCTTACCCTGGTAACCACCACCGATCCCATTGAACTCCAGCGTCGGGGCGAAACGCACGGCTTCGAGCGCATCGAGCCCTGGAGCGGGGTGCAGCTCATCGACCGCCAAGAAACGGCGGTAGTCATCCTCGGTTAAGGGGAGCTTGCGTAGCTCTTCGCGCTCCCAGCGCGTCGGCTGTTCCACTCCGTCGTAGAAGCCGTCAACCGTCACCGCGTTATCCGCGTCGTGCAGTGAGGCGCAGAGTTCCGCCAAGGCTTGGATAGGATTATAGACCGCCCCGCCGTGGAGGCCGGAGTGCAGGTCGGAACGCGGGCCGGTTAGGCCGACCTCGAGGCCGATGATACCACGCAGGCCCGTCGTGATGACGATTTGGTCGGCCGATGGCGAAGCCGTGTCGGAAAGTACCACGCAATCGGCCTCGGCCAGTTCCTGCTTATGGTTATGCAGGAACTCCGGGAAGCTCGGGGAGCCAATTTCCTCTTCACCCTCAATAAGGAAAGTGATGCGGAGCGGGAGGTCGGGACGGCGCTTCAGCAACTGGGCAAGTGCCACGACCGCCACGAGGTGCGGGCCCTTATTATCGGCAGTGCCGCGGCCCCAGATACGCCCATCGCGCACCGCGGGTTCAAAGGCGGGCGTGGTCCAAAGGTTCAACGGATCGGCTGGCTGGACGTCGTAGTGCCCGTAAAGCACGATGTGCGGCCATTCGGCTGGACCCCGGCGACGCGCCAGCACGATGGGATGGAGCGGAGTGGGCACGACCTCGATCTCCAAGCCGGCCTGCTTCAGCAGGCCGCAGATATGCTCGCGAGCACCCGTCATGCCGGCCTTAAAGGCGGGGTCGGTCGAGACGCTCGGGTGCTTGACGTATTCGATGAGTTCGCGGACGAGATCCATAGCTCCATTAGGCAAGAAAGAGGCCGGAGGGCAAGAGAGAGGCAGAAGAGGCAGTGCAAAGGTGCAAATGCGGCAGAGCCGCGTGCAAAAGTGTAAAGGTAGGATGCAAGTTCGGGGTCGGAGTAGGGGTCGGGGGCGGCCAATCCCTTGAAGTCTCAGGACTC
>CAIXHF010000185.1 GCA_903919185.1 uncultured Opitutia bacterium
AGGGTCAGGCGTACCGACAGCCCGTCGGCGGAGGGGACGGCCTTGAGGACACGCGGAGCGGTCTGGTCGACCTCGGGGCTGCCATAGCCGGCGTGATAGACGTGCGTATAGGTCGTGACGGCGTAGCTGGCGGGATCGGCGGCGACCTTAGGGTCGACCGGTAACGTAAACGTCAGGAGGAAGCCATCGGGACGAATATTGATTTCCTTCACCTCGAATGGCATCACGCCGCTCCAGTCGATGCGCTGTAAGGCGAAAGGGGCGGTCCCGCGGACGGGCCATTGCGTGTTCGTGGTGAAACCCCCGACGACGAGTTGTCCTTGGGGGGAGAACTCCACGTTCATGAGGCCAGTGGCTAGGCCTTCACGAAACGGGTAGCAGGCCCCTTGCCACACCCCGTTAACTTGCTCGGTAGTGGCGCGAAGAATCAGGCTGAGCGTGTAGTCGCCGAGGAAGAATTGGCCGGCGAATGGGCCGAACTTCCCGCCGGTCTGGTCGAGTCGGAAGCCCGAGATGGAACGGCCCATCTTGATGTAGGGAAAGCGGACCGCGGGCGGCACGAGCTCGGCCACGCGGCCACGTTCGACCGTCATACGGGAATTGCTATTCGGCTTTACGGGCTCCTTGAGGTCCTTCGTGTAAGCGTACCAGTTGTAGCTTGCCGGGTGGCCGAGGAAGCCGCCGGGCTTCAGGTGCTTGAGCGAACAACAGCCATTCCAAGGCCCCTGGCTCTCGATGACGAACATTTCGCCTTGGGCATTAGCGGCAATGCCCGCTGGACTGCGGAGGCCGCTGCAGACGGGGATCATCTGGCCGGTGGGGGTGACCTTCACGGCCCAGCCGCGGAAGAGGTTATTGGAGTTGTAGGAGCCGCTGAGGCCCAGTGCGACCCACACATTGCCTTCGGGGTCGGGCTTGGAGGCGAAGGCGAATTCATGGCCTTCGGCGTAGCCCCAGTTGTTGGAGAGCGTCTCGTAACGATCAGCCACGCCATCACCGTTGACGTCGCGAATGCGCAGGACCTCACTGAAGGACGTCGCCAGCATCGCGCCATCGCGCCACGCCAAGGAGAAGATCTCGTCCTGGCCGGTGGCGAAGAGGTGGTAGGTCGGCTTGGGCGGCGTCGCAAAGGCGCCGTCGATGAAGTAGATGTCGCCGCGACGTGTGCCCACCGCGAGTCGTCCGTCCGGGAGAACTTCCAAGCCACCTGGGCGGAGAGGGATGGTCGTCGGGATGGGGATATTGACGACGGGATAGTATTTCGCCTCCTCAGCGGCGGTGCCCCACATGGCGCCGAGGTCTTCGGCGAAAGCTAGTGGCGCGAGGGCGAAGGCCGCTAGGGCGAGGCAGTGACGGCGCGTTACCATTGGTATTCGAGGGTGAGGGTGGAGGTGCCAGCTGGCAGGTTCAGCGGCAGGAGGAGTTCGCCTTCGCGGACTTGGCCCGACTGCGTGCCCAGCACGCGGACGGTTAACTTATCCGCTTGGTAGGCTTGTGCTCCCGAGGCCACGACCTTGGTGCCGCAGGCGGCGCGGAAGAAGAACGGTGCGGTGTTGGCGGGAGCCGTGAACCGAATGGTCCGACGGAAGAATGTTCGTCCATCGGCTCCGGTGACGTCTTCGAAAAAGTCGTCCACTTTCACTTCACCGTATTCGTAGTGGAAGGTCGGACGACGCTGGGCATCCAGGTCAAAGCCGCGGAACTGATAGCCCAGGTTCTGGGGGAAGCCGAAGGTCGTCTTGCCCTTGGCTGGCCAATTATCGTCCAACGACTTGAGGCGATGGAAGGGGACGCCAGCGGGGAAGGCGACCATCGAGTCTAAGGCGCGGGGTTGGAAGGAACCGAGGTCGACGTTCGCGAATTCGCCCTTCCAGAGCTGCCGGAGTGCCATCTCCTCCGAATCGAAGCCGAGGCTGATGCGGCCGGGGTAGCCGACAGCGACGCCTCGGTAGCCGATGCTGCTGCGACCGCGGGCCATCTCGGCGACGTCGGTCACGCGGATTTCTTTGGACTGACGGGAAAGTCCAATCGGGTTCTTCGCACGGGTGCCGCCTTCTAAATAGGTCCAGAGCGCTTCAATCTGTTGGGCGGCATCGCCGCTCAGTACATCTGGGCGGAGGGACTGACCGCCCGGCCAGTAGCTGGGCATGATGATGCCGGGGTGGAATCGTTGCGGCGAACGCATGTAGAGGTGGAACCAGTTCTTCTGTAGGCGCGTCGTCGTGTTAACCAAATCGAGCGCCCCAGCTCCCGCGGACTGCTGACCGTTAAAATTATGGCACGCGATGCAGCTGAACCCCTTTTCACCGATCATCTCATAGCCCGCATTTTTTGATTCCTGAATATTGCCAACCGTCGGTAGTCCGGACTGCTCGAGCTTATCCACCTGGCCGAAGAGGGCCACTAAGGGGCGCATGTTGGTTTCACCGAACTGCGGCATCACCGTTTCGATATAGGGTCGCGGACGTTGGCCTTGCAGCAGCGCGCCTTCCAGGCCGACGGTCGTCAGCTTAGCGCCGACGTCTGATAGCGGTGGCGGTAAGCGCCCTTGGTCACCGAGGGCCGGGGCGGTGCTGGTGAAGAGGGCATTGCGTTCTGGGGCGATACCACCGAGGCCGCGGCGCTCGTGGCAAGCGATGCAGTTGAAACGGGCGAGTTCGGTGTGAAGCGTTTGCTCGGGCGTCAGCGCCGTCGCGAACCCTTGCTTGAGGGCGGCACGAATCCAGGACGCCTGTTCGGCGGAAAGGTTAAAGCGAGCCCCGCTAGACGATTGTGGATCTAGGCAGCCACGAGTCCCGTCCGCCATGGTCAAGGCAACCGCTGGGGCGCTCGCCGGCACACCCACGTCGTTATGGCAACTCACGCAACCGAGTTGCGAGAACTTCTGGCGACCCGAGCTGGCTAATTGGGCATCGACGGTCGGACGGCTAAAAGCCGGGATGGTTTTTTCGGAGACCGAGAGGAGCGCGGCGGCAATGGCCTGACGGGGGAAATTAGGCCCCGCCAACTCGAATGCGAACGAGGCTTCATGTCCGGTGTGGTAGTAGTCCAAACGAATCTGGTGCATCCCTGCGCGTAGGGTCGCCTTACCGCCGAAGGCTTGGACGCCGCGGCGATCCTTCGGGGCCAACGCGGCTACTTCTTTGCCATCAATACTCAGGGTAGCCCCGTTGGCCTTGAGGAAGAATTGATAGTCGCCCTCGGCTTTGAGGTTAATCCAGCCCTCGAAGCGTAGAGCCATGTGGTGGTGGACACGATCAAAGTTACTTAGTGAAAAATCATCCACGTAGCCAGCGCGCTCCGGCTCGACGGCCTCATGTCCGATGCCTTCCCAAACCTGTCCGCGGTACATCGTGTAGCTCAAGTGACCTGGGACCCGCGTGTCGCGGAGGAGGTAATGGGCAATGCATTCCAGTTCGCGTGGCGGTAGTTTGAGGTCGGGCATCCGGCCGGACGGGCGGCTGAGGTGCGGTTGGCGGAGGAACTCGACCAAACTGCGCAGGCTATATTTATCTTCGAGCGCACCGAGTGACACGGATTTTGCGGCAAGCGTCTCGCGGCCTTGGGCATCGCGGGGCGAGTGACAGGCGGCGCAACCGCGAGCGTGGAAGAGCTTTTCCCCTTGGGTGGCGGCCACGGCGTCAGGAGCCTGTGGGGCAAAAGTCGAAGCCTTGAGCGAAAGCAGGAAATGCGTTAGCTCCTTAGCCGCGGTGGCGCGTTCCGCTTCGGGCAGTTTAGCCAGAAGGTCGGGCATCGTCGAACCCGGCTTGGTCGTGTGGGGCGCGCCGATGTATTTCTCTAGGTAGGTCGGATGGACTCTTTGGGCGACCTCCGCGAGGCGCGGAGCCTGCTTAGACTTCAGGTCGGTTCCCGCCGGAGCGGCATGGCAAGCGACACAGTTGAGTTCCTCAAGGATCAGTCGGCCCTTCAAAGCGGCATCGAGGGTGGCTGTTTGGATTCCCGGCAGGTGGCTTTCGGCGAACAAGGTACTGCTAAGGCACAACAGAGTGGCGGCCACCACGCTGAGGTGGTGGGTTAAGCTACGGACGGCGCTGGGGTGGGCCGGGGGGTACATGCCGTCAGTTGAAGGGAGCGCTTCAACCTAGGCGAGTGCGAAGGAGAAGGGAGGCGAGGGTTTTTATCGAACCCCGCTTATTTTAACCCTTCAAGGAAGCCATATCGATGACGAAGCGGTAGCGGACGTCCTGTTTGATCATGCGCGTCCAGGCTTCGTTAATCTGCTGAATCGGGATCAACTCGATATCCGAGACGATGCTGTGCTGGGCACAGAACTCGAGCATCTCCTGAGTCTCGGCGATGCCGCCGATGCAGGAGCCACTGAAGTTACGGCGGGGCATGATCACGCTGAAGGCGTGGACGGCGAGGGGTTGCTCCGGCACGCCTACGAGGCAAAGAGTGCCGTCGAGCTTGAGCATTGCTAGGTAGGCGTTGAGGTCGTGTTGGGCGGAAACGCAGTCGAGGATGAAGTGGAACGAGCCTGCGTGCTTCGCCATCGCTGCGGCGTCGGTGGAGACCACGACCTCATGCGCGCCCAAACGCAGGCCATCGGCGACCTTGGAGGGGGATGTCGTGAAGAGTACGACGTGCGCGCCGAAGGCGCGGGCGAACTTCACGCCCATGTGGCCGAGGCCACCGAGACCGACGATGCCGACCTTCTGTCCCGGGCCGACCTTCCAATGGCGCAGCGGGGAGTAGGTGGTGATGCCGGCGCAGAGCAAAGGCGCGGTCGCGGCGAGGTCTAGCCCCTTGGGGACGCGGAGGGTGAACGCTTCGTCGACGACGATGCTGGAGGAGTAGCCGCCGAACGTGTGGCCCCCGAGGTGCTTGTCGGGGCTGTTGTAGGTGAACGTCGCACCGGTGGTGCAGAACTGCTCGAGGCCCTGTTGGCAGCTCGAGCACGTGCGACAGGAGTCCACCATGCAGCCGGTAGCGCCGATGTCGCCGACCTTGAGTTTAGTTACCTTGCTCCCGACCTTGGTGACACGTCCAACGATCTCATGGCCAGGGACGCAGGCATACTGGGTGCCGGGCCATTCGCTGCGGGCCGTGTGGACGTCGGAGTGGCAGACGCCACAGAATAAAATCTCCATCTCGATATCCGTCGGGCCTGGCTCGCGGCGCGGGATGCTCAGCGGGGCGAGCGGGTTGGCGGCGGCGGAGGTGCCGAAGGC
>CAIXHF010000186.1 GCA_903919185.1 uncultured Opitutia bacterium
GCCATGACGTGGCACCAGTGGCAGGAGGAGTAGCCGACCGAGACGAGCACGGGTTTGCCTTGGGCTTGGGCGGCGGCAAAGGCCTCAGTGCCCCAAGGCCACCAGTGCACGGGGTTGGCCGCGTGCTGTTTCAGATAGAGGGATCGCTCTTGGGCCAGTCGGTTAGACACCCTCGCAAGGTTGCGGCTCTTTGGCCGGGTGCAACCCTCGAGGTTTTGGTCTGTTCGTCTTGCAGGGGCAGGGGGTGGGCTTAATCCTCGTCCTACCCATGCGGCGCCTCTTCCTTGCCCTTTTGCTCGCCACCGCAGCCGTCCCGGCCGTTGAGGTGCAGCTGGTCTTTGACGATAAGGCCGACGAAGAGAAGCTGAAGGCCTTCGGCGCCCGCTCGGTTGAACTCATCAAGGAATGGGAACCCAAGATTGCCATCGTCCTCGGTACGGCCGAGGCCAAGCGGCCTAAGCAGATCACGGTCCGCTTTAAGGACATGGACGGCGTGGCCTTCTGGGACGGAAAAGCCATCACGGTCTCGAGCCGCTATGCCCTGAAGCACCAAGACGACGTGATGTTGGTGGTTCATGAGCTGACCCATGTGCTCCAGGGCTACCGCAAAATCCCCAGCTGGATGACCGAAGGCATCGCTGACTATGTGCGCTTTGGCATCGCCGAGGAAGGGAAGTTTGGCATCCGCATCGACCCAGTGAAGAACAAGCCGCGCGATTCCTACCGCGTGACGGGCTACCTGATTCTGCAGGCCGAAGAACGCCACCCTGGACTGGTCAAGAAACTACACCTCGCTGGCGTGTCCGGCGGCGATGTCGAGAAGGTCTGGTCCGAGCACTGCGGCCAGACGATTGATGAGACTTGGGCTGCGGTCGTGCCCGCCAAGACGAAGTAAGTATGTCGACGATCCGCGTACTCGACCCGACGGTCGCCAACCAAATCGCCGCTGGCGAAGTGGTGGAGCGCCCCGCCGCGGTCGTTAAAGAACTTCTCGAGAACGCCCTAGATGCCGGGGCGACGCGCGTGGTCGTGGATTTCTCCCGCGGCGGCAAAGCCCTCACGGTCGTCGAAGATAATGGCAAGGGGATGACGCCGGAAGAGGCGCTCCTGAGCCTCGAGCGTCATGCGACCAGTAAGATCCGACTCGCCGCCGACCTCGACCGCATCACGAGCTTTGGCTTCCGCGGTGAAGCCCTACCTTCCATCGCCAGCGTGGCGCGCTTCACCCTGCAGACGCGTCCCGCTTCCGCACCTTCCGGCACCGAACTGCTGATCAACGGTGGGCGGGTCGTTCATCAGCGTGAGCATGGGATGGCCCCCGGCACGCGCATCGAAGTCACTAATCTTTTCCATCCCGTCCCCGCCCGCCTGAAGTTCCTGAAGTCCGATGAGACCGAGGCCGCGCACATCATCCGCTTGGTGCGCCTCTACGCGGTCTCACACCCGCAGGTGGGTTTTCTGTTGCGCGAAGATGGCCGCGAGATCTTCCGTTCGCCGGGTAATGTCCCGCTCCTCGA
>CAIXHF010000187.1 GCA_903919185.1 uncultured Opitutia bacterium
AGGCCGCCGACTTCGATGACCAGCACGCCGTGCGGTTGCAGGAGTTCGGTGGCTTGCGCGAGTAGTTTGCGGATGACATCGAGCCCGTCCTTGCCAGAGACCAAGGAGTTCTTGGGCTCCTTCTTAAACTCCGCGGGCAGACGCCGGTAAATGCCTTCTGGCTCGTAGGGTGGGTTGCTGAGGATCAGGTCAAACTTCGGGCCGCCCAGCAGCGCCGTCATCGTATCGGTCTCGTGTAACTTAATCCGCTTCGCCTCGCCGTGGTCGGCGACGTTCAGCTTCGCCACCTCGAGGGCGGGCGCCGAAAGGTCGGTCGCATCTACCTTCGCTTGCGGGAAACGCTTTGCGAGCAGGATGGCCAGGCAACCGGAGCCCGTGCACACATCGGCCACGCGCTTTACCTGCTCGGCGGGCGGCAACCAGCGGGGGATGGCTTCTGGAATCAGCTCAACGAAGTAGGAACGCGGGACGATGACCCGTTCATCGACGCGGAAGCGCAGGCCACCCAGCCAGGCTTCACCGACGAGGTAGGCCGTGGGGACGCGTTCGAAAACGCGGCGTTCGAGTAGGGCGAGGAACTTGGCCTTCTCGGCGGGTTTGAGGGCGCGCTCAAAGCACTGCGGGAGCTTTTCCCAGACGAGACCAGTGGCTGCGCTCATCAAGGTCAGCGATTCCTCCTGCTCGTCGAGGAACCCTTGGCCATAGGCTACGTCGGACGACTTAAGCAGCTTGTTGGCGAAACGCAGGTGTTCACCGCCGGTGCGCAGACGCGCGGTCAGGGCCGGAGTAGGGCGCGAAGGTGCGCTCATCAGAGATTCGCCGTCCTCAGGTGAGGGGCGCAGCCGACCACAGTTCCTTCGGGGTGCGTTCGAAGAAGTCCTCGAGGTACTTCGTCGTGGCGCCACCTTGGCGGAAGACCGGGTCCTTCATGATCGCACGGCATACCGGGATGGTGGTATGGATGCCACGGATGATGTACTCGCTGAGGGCGCGGTGCATGCGGTCGAGCGCCTTCTGGCGGTTGGCACCGACCGAGATGAGCTTGGCCACCATGGAATCGTAATTCGGCGGGATAGTGTAGCCCGAGTAGCAATGGGAGTCGACGCGGACGCCGTGGCCACCGGGCGTGTAGTACAGACCGATGGTGCCAGGGCTCGGCGTGAAGTTGCGAGCCGGGTCTTCGGCGTTGATGCGGCACTCGATGGCGTGGCCGGTGATCTTAATATCCTTCTGGTTGAGTTCCAGCTTCTCACCGCAGGCGATGAGGATCTGGCGACGCACCAAGTCGATGTCGGTGACCTCTTCGGTCACGCCGTGCTCCACCTGGATACGGGTGTTCATCTCCATGAAGTAGTACTTTCCGTTGCGATCGACGAGGAACTCGATGGTCCCCGCGTTGTGGTAACCGATGGATTCGGTCAGGCGGACGGCGACCTTGCCCATCTCCTCGCGGAGCTTGGGGGTCAGGAACGGAGAGGGGGATTCCTCGATCAGCTTCTGGTGGCGGCGCTGCACGGAGCAATCGCGCTCACCAAGGTGGAGCACCTTACCATGCTCGTCGGCCAGCATCTGGAACTCGATGTGGCGGGGCTGATCGATATACTTCTCGATGTAGACGGAGCCGTTACCGAAGGCCTTTTCGGCTTCGCTGCGGGCGCTGTCATACTCCTTGGAGAAAGCGGCGGCATTGTGCACGATGCGCATGCCCTTACCGCCACCGCCAGCGACGGCCTTAATGATGACTGGGAAGCCGATGCGCTGGGCTTCCTTGATGGCTTCGCGCTGGTTGTCGACGGGACCGTCGGAGCCAGGGACCGTGGGGACCTTGGCCTTTGCGGCGGTCTGGCGGGCCACGGCCTTATCGCCCATGAGGCGGATGGCTTCGGGGCGTGGACCAATGAACTTGATGTTGGCGGTGGCGCACTTCTCGGCGAAGCCGGCGCGTTCGGAAAGGAAGCCGTAGCCCGGGTGGATGGCGTCGACGTTGGTGATCTCGGCGGCCGAGATGATGCGGTCTTCGCGGAGGTACGAGTCCTTGCTGGGGCCCGGCCCGATGCAGACGGCCTCGTCGGCCAGTTGGACGTGTAGAGACTGTTCGTCGACTTGGGAGTAGACCGCGACGGTCTTAATGCCCAGCTCGCGACAAGCGCGGATGACGCGCAGGGCGATTTCGCCGCGATTGGCGATGAGGATTTTGTTCATGCTCGGGAATCGGTGATCAGCCGACCTTCACGCGGAAGAGGGGCTGGCCGAATTCGACCGAGGTTCCGCTCGCCACGAGGCATTCGACAATGGTGCCGGAGAGTTCGGACTGGATTTCGTTCATCACCTTCATGGCCTCGATAATGCAGACGACGCTGTCGGCCTTCACGGGCGAGCCCACGGCGACGAAGTTAGGCGAGTCCGGGGAGGGGGTGGCGTAGTAGGTGCCGACCATCGGGGACGTGATGACCTTCATGTTGGGGTCGGCGGCCAAGGCGGCAGGGGCGGCAGCCACAGGCGCGGCGGCCACTGGAGCGGCGGCCGGAGCGGGGGCAGCCGCACGACCAGGGACGTCACGCTTGATGCGCAGCTTGAATTCTTGGTCTTGGATTTCGAATTCGGAAAGGTCCGACTTCTTCATTAAATCCACGACTTGTTTGATCTTATTAAGGTCCAAGGGTATGTCCTCCGTGAGGGGGTGGACCAGACTGATACAGCGGGACAGGGGGGCAAATCAACCCTCATTCCAGCAAGGAGGGGGGTATTTTACCTAAAGTGCTGTCCTTCTTAGGGTTAAGTATATCAGAAAGCTTGGGTAAAGCGCTGACTTGTGGGTCAGCGAGGGGGCCTTTTAGGCGCACTCGGGTGAGGCTCAGGAAGGCGCGGTTGATATTCAAGATTTCTAGGGGGTTGAACCCACCCTTCTTGGGCAGGGAGAAGTCCCCTTCGAACTCTAGGGTGGAGGCCTGCAGGTCAATTTCCCCGGCTAGGGTCAAGCGGGCGTCGGGCCCTTTAATCACGAGGTCGGGGAAGTAGGCCCGCCCACCCACGCAGCCGAATTGCCCTGTGGCTTGGGTTAGGTCGTACGAGGTAGATTTGATTCCGAAGGCCTCTAGGAAGGTCGAGATCCCGCCCAAGAGCTGGACCCGCTTCAGTTCAGGGTCGACGAGGTCAAAGTCCCCCCGGCCTTTGAGGAGGCGGGGCTCCTGGAGGTTGATACTACCCACAAAGTTGAGGTCGAGCTTGCCCGGGGCACTCGGTGCCGTCGGTTTAAGGGGGGTCGGCTGGGTGGTGGCGGCGGTGGCCGGCTTGGGCGGGTTGAATTGCTCCATGAGCTTCGCGACCTTCTTCGGGTCGCAGCCCTTCAGTACGAGGGAGACCTGTGAATCCTTCAGGGGGTCGCCTTGCATGCCGAGCGTCGCTTGGCCATCCGCCAGCGCGAGCCCGGCCTTGATCTGGAGGTTCCTCGGCTGGCTGAGCACGTCCAGCGTGAGCCCGCGGCTTTCAATGCCCCAGGCCGAGAATGTCCCCGCGCAGGTCACACGCGCTTTGATGTCCAGTTCTAGGCCGTTGGGTTGGATATCGAGCGTGAGCTCGTGGTCCGCGGGCAAGCGTAGGCCGCGCATGGCTTCACCGAAGTCCGCCCCCGCACAGCGAGCCGCGACCCAGGGTTGGAGGTTGCCACGCGCATGGATGAAGGGCCCCGCGGCCGAAGCCTGCTTCGACCAATCCCACACGACAGTGCCATTGAGGAGGCCGTCCTCTTTACCCCCGCCACTGAGGCGGTGTAGGCCAATCTTCGTGCCCTTGGCGTCGGCATCCACGAGGATTTCTACGGAGCGGAACGGGGCCTGCAAGAACGTGAAGTCTTGGAGTAAGACCCGACCGCGTACCTCGCTCTGATGGTCACCCCAATGGCTATTCACGTCGATGGTCGCGTAGGGACGTTGCTTCGCCACGCAGATTTTCCAGAGGTTGATCCACCAATCGCCGAGTAAGCGGTCTAGCGCGGAGGGCTGGAGTTCGCCGCGCAGGCGCAAGGCAAAGGGACCGCCTGGGTCGAGGGAGCAATCGGCTTCACCGACGATACTGGCGAGGTGGCTGTCACGGAGCAGTAGCGCGTAAGGCGTCCGTTCCGGCACAAAGGAGAACTTGGAGCTAAAGGGGAGATCGCGGGCCGGGGAAACCGCGCGCGGTGAGAGGCCGAGCACATCCAACCCGCTGAAGCTGACCTCGCCGTCGACTTGCCAGCCGGACGGGTCGCGCTGCGCATGGATATCGGCCAGGTTAAGTACCCCCGTGATTTCACCGACCAAGGGTGCCAACGCCGTGTCGAGCGCTGGTACCGCCCGGCGCAGGTCGACAGCGGTGATTTGTCCTTCTGGAATTCGGAGCGAGAATCCGTCCGGCTCGGTCGCCTTCGCCGCTGGCGTCCAGATAGCCAAGCCGTGGACGCTGCTGGTGGTGGTGGCCGCGTCGAAGCGCGCGCGCAGGCTCGCTTGGCCGGTGGGAGCGAAGGTCCGCGCGAGTTTAGTGCGGAGGCTTAGGCCAGTGAATTGAGCCACGGACACTTCGTCCAACGAGAGGTGGCCCTGCGTCTCGACGAGGCTATCGGCTCCGGTAAGCTGGAGGGTCAGTTGCCCCGCTTGAATGTCTCGGAAGGAGAGATGTTTCGCGGTGATCCGTGCCTGCCAAGTCAGGAGTGCTCCCCGCGCGTTGAGCTTGAGCTCGCCCAGTGCGAGCATCTCGCGCGCCTGGATCAGGCCGAGCCCCTCCTGGGACCAGTCGTTGCCGAGAACCGCGTGACCACGAAGGTCGGCACCGCCTTCGGCGTTACCGTGCGCCGCTAAGTTGATCGAAGCCCCGCCCGAGCGTTCAGCGATTAGTAAAGTCTCTTCAATCTGGCGCAGGAGTTGAGCGGCCTGCTCAGGGATACCTCCGGCGGCGGGCGTTCCGCCGTTCGCGGTGTCCCGCTGGAGTAAGGCGGATGGGATTTCACCATGGAAGGAGGCGACAAACTTACCGGAGCGGGCGAGGAGCGACGGCACCATTAACCAGCGTCCTTCGCGGCGCGCTTCTAGACGAATATCCTCGATGAGCAGTCGGCTTTGGCCAAGGCGCGAGACCGAGGCGGGGCACCAGAGTTTCCCGCCGCGGAGGCGGACGCGCGTGGGGCTGACGCGGCCGGCGAGCAACTCGGGGAGACTCACGCCGACTTCAATACGATTGGCGGTGAAGACTTCGCCGGTCAGGCCGATCACCTCGAGCGAGACATCGTCGGCCGCCAAAGATTGGTCGGGTAACACCCAAAACTGCCGAGCCTGAAGGCGTAGGCCTTGTTCGGCCAAGCGATTCGTCAAGGACTCCGTGAGACTGCTCGGTAGCTGCACGGGAGCGTCTAAGGACGCGAGCCAGAGGAGGGCTAGTTGAACGGGTAAAAGTAAGCTTAAACCAGTGATGACGAGCCCGCGCAGGAACTTACGAAACCCAGAGACTGCGGGGGCTTTCTTCATCGCCCATCCGACCCGAGTAGCGGGATGAGGATTTCGGCGAGGGAAGTTTCGAGGAGGAAGTCATCGCCATCGCCTTCATCGCGCACGAGGACGGCGGTGCGGTTGAGCGGTGCCGTGCAGAGGTAGGTGCGGAAAGATTCGCTCGCTCCCGTGGCACCGGCGGCGACTTGGTCGGTGATGCGGAGTTCGTAGCGGAAGTCGCCGGCGCCGATATCGCGCGTCGGGAATTCCAGGGCGCGGACCTGCATCAGGGCTGTGGCGAGTCGTCGGCTGTTGGCTGGGTCGAGGCGACCGGTGCCCGCCCAATTGCCGTCGGGGCCGAGGCGGGCTTCGCCGATGACCTTGCCGCCGGCTTTTTCGGTGAGCCGCAAGCCCGTCACTTTTGCGCCGGCGGCGAGTTCGGCGAGTTCGCGGTTACGCCAAGCCTTCGGGTCGACGGCGGCTTGGGCGTTACGCAAGAGGGAGATATCGCAGACCGCCGCCAGCGGAGACCCTTTTTGGTGGACCAGTAGGGAGCCCGGAGCGGCGGCGGCGGGGGGGGCGGCGTAGAACGAAAGGACGATACGGTCGCCGCCGAATTCAATTTCAGCCTTATGTAATGGTTCGGCGGGAAGTTGGCTCGCGGGGACGAGTGCGGGGGTGGCGTTGGGCCCAGCGAGCGTCGCGCGCAGGCGCGTCAGCGAGGTCAGGAATTCGCGGATCAGCTTACCATCGGCCTCGCGGCGCTTGGTCGCCGTCGAGCCTGGGGCGACGGGGATTTCCCAGCGGGGTTCGGCACCGGTTGCGTCGAGGCGATGTAGTGTGATGAAGCGGCCGCCAGAGGTGATGGTTACGCCGCTGGCGAGCTCGGGGTCAAAATCGGCGGGGCGGGCCGAGGCGAGCGTAGCCTTCGGGTTTTCCCATTCGGTGAGGGCTTTGGTTTCGACGAGAAAGAGCGAGGAGTTATCCTCCAGTTTGGCCCAACGTTGTGCGGGTGCGCCGACCTTAGGCTTGCCGATGAGCAGTACTTGCCGGCGTGAGTTTCCTTCTAGCCCAAGTCGAAGCCCCGGCGTGGCCAGCCCGGTTTCACTTTCGTCGGCCTCGGCGAACTTCACGGCGCGGAGATTAGAAAGGTCGGTGATGGCCTTCGTGGCCCGGTCTGGGTCGGCGAGTGCATCGAACGGGGCTTCAAAGCGCCACTCCGGGCCTTGGTTCTTGCGGCCGGGTCGGGTGCGTTCCTCGTAAGAGAGCGACGTCACGCTATCGCCGTCCTTCTGGCGCAGCCGGGCCGAAACCGTGCGCACCTCGAAGTCGGCAATCTCAAAGATTTTGTCGACGCGGTAGCTCTCCGGTTTGGCTTCCAGTGCCGCCGCCATGGCATCTCCCAACGGGATGATCCGGTTGCCGTCCGCTGTCAGGAGGAAGAGTCGGCGGGTATCCTTGTTTTCACCGATCTTTACTTCGAGCGTCGCGCCGGCATCGGAAGTCGTGCGTAGAATCCAGCGCGGGGCGGTGAGTCCGTAGGTGGCGAGGCTACCGCCGGCGGCCTTAGTTTCGGCGGTCGCAAAGCCTTTATCTCCATCGATGGAACGGATCTCATCTAGCAGGCGTTGCACGGCCCAAAGGTTGGCCGGCCATTCGATGGGGGCGGTGATACGCCAGGAGCTCGGACGCTTTTCGAGGACGAGTTTTTGGCCAGACTCGGTCAACTCAATCTTCGCAAGGGCGGCTGGGAAAAGGATGTCTTGGCTGGCGGCCGTTTGGCGATGGACGGAGGTCGCCCGCCAGACCAGGCCGAATGCGACGAGGTTGGCCAGAAGGAGGACAAGGGTGGTGCGGGCGATCCGCATGTGACCCTTAACTTCTGCGCCGCCAGACTGAAACCGCAAGCCCGACTAACAGGACCGCTAAGGGAATCCCTCCAAAGCGTAGCGCTAAAGCCCAGAAGTCCGCGGCGGTAGCATTGACTTGATAGACGCCGGCGGCGCGGGCGGGGAGGGAGATGGCGCGGTCGCGGTCCGAAAGCCACGCGGCGCATTGGGTCACAAAGGCTTGGTTGCCGCCGCGGTTCAGGCGGGCGTTGGAAACGAGGTCAGTGCTGCCGATGACGATGAGGCGCCCGCCGATGCTGCCCGAGCCCTTACGGATCCCCGCGGCCCGTTCGGCGGCGGCGGCGATACAGATAGGACCCGGCTGATCGCGGTCGGGGTCGAAGCGGACGGGTCGCCGCAAGGGGTCGGCTTCCCCCCAAGAGAGCATGGCCCCGTTCCGGACGTTGGAAGAGAAGACCAGCGGCGTCACGGAAAGCGTACTGTCTGGGGTGCTCCCTTCGTCAAAGCGCGCGGGGCGGGCGCGCGTGACCACCAGTGGAAGGTCCTGTTCGCGCAGCACGCGGGTCAAGGCATGAATCTTCTCCGGGAGCATCCGGACGGCGATGTCGCCGTCGGCGGTGCGGCAAGAGGGGTCATTTTCCTGCAGAAGAGCGTCCGGTGAGAAGATGGCCCATTCGGATAAGACCACTTCGAGGCCATGCTCGCGGCCAGGTTCGAGAAAGACTAACACGCGCCCGTTCCGGTCGTACAGGTAGCTCCGCAGACGTTCAGCTTCGGCGGCCGAGAAGGCTGCTTGTGGGCCGGCAATGAGGACCATCGTCGCATCGCGCGGAATTTCTGACGCCGTCGGTAGGTCGAGTTCGCGGAGGATGAAGTTGCGGTTGCGTAATTGGCGCGAGAGTTGCGAAAGGCCGCGCAGGGGCGAGGTGTCGCTGAGCCCGAGTTCGCCATGCCCACGGGTAACGTAGCAGACGGCTGGCCGGTCTTCGGTGACTTCGAGTAAGGCCGAGGTGACCGCTTCTTCGCCGCGAAAGCTGGCGACTTTGGCGGCGTTGCTCTCGACGAGCTCAGCGAGGGTGACGAACTTGGCGCGCGTTCCGCAGGTGAGGATTAGCCCGATATTACGGCCCGGCGGGCCGTGGCGGGCCGCGACTTCCGATAGCACCTCTTGGTTGAGGCCGTTGCTGACTTGCAGGATGTTGAACCATTCGCTGCCCGTGTGCGAAGCTTCCAGTTTATAGGCCTCGAGTAGCTTGATGAGTTGGCTCCGCAGGCCAGCGTCGCCTTCGCTGAAGTTATCCGAGAGCACTAAGGCGCGGACCCAATTACGATTCTGCTTATCGCCAATCGGGCTCTTCCGACCAGCGACGCGGACCGTTTCGGCGGACTCCGCCGCCAACGAATGCCGGTGGTCCCACGTTAGGTCTTGGCGGAAGCGGAACTCGGTTTGCGAGGCGAGGTAGTTGACCGTCAAGGCCAAGCCGATGGCGAGCAAAGCCTGGGTCAGCCGGTTGAAGCGGCGGATCGGGCGAACGGCACCGAAATCATCACGGGGCGGTGCCATCTTATTCTTGGCCCTCCACGGCGAGTACGGCCAACCCGAGCGAGAGCATCATGCCAGTGACATAGAGTACGAGCGGACGCGAATCGAGGATGCCGCCAGCAAAATCCTGAAGGTGCCCGAAGGTGCGGAGGTGTGCGGCGGGTTCGCGGAGCCAACCCAGCCACGACCAGCTTTCGATGGGCAATGAATCCATCGCACCGCCGACGGCGGTGAGGCCGAGGAGGCAGATGAACGTCAGCAGAGCCGCCAGCGCGGCGCTCCGGGTGAGGCAGCTGCAGAGGATGCCCAGGGCCACGTGAAGGAGGCCGCTGACTAAGACGAAGCAGAGTCCGCCGAACAGCGTTGCGGGATCGCTGAGGCGTTGATCGCCAGCGGTCCCTAAGCGGGCGTTCACAATCCAAGGGAAGACGAGAAACGCGCACCAGAACGCGGCCCACGTGAGCCAAGCGGCGAGGAACTTTGCCCACACGATAGCGGCGGTGCTGGCGGGCGTCGTGAGGAGGGCGGACAAGGTGCCACTCCGCCGTTCTTCAGCGAAACTGCGCATCGTGAGCAGCGGCAGCACGCAGAGTAACGGCAGCCAGAAGAGACGGAACGTGGCTTCGACGGGCGTCCATGGTTGCGGCGCCCGGCTACACTCCAGCAAGGCGAAGAAGTGGATACCGCCCATGAGTGCAAGGAACAGCGCCGCCGAAGCCCAGGTGTTGCCAGAGAGTAGGGCGGTGCGCAATTCGTGCGCCAAGAGCGTGCGGAAGTGTCGCATGGTCAGGAACGGCGGCCCTCCGCTGGGGTGCGCCGGGTGGCGGCGAGGAAGATATCTTCGAGGCCGTAGCGCTCTTCGGCGATTTCGCGGAGCGGTAGGCCGGCGCTGAGGAGCGTGGCGGCGAGGGTCTCACGCACCGGCGACTGCGCCGGGAGGACGACGCGGTAACGCGTCCAGCCGAGGTCGGTCGCGACGCCGACTTCGACGGTGGCGGCGGGTTCGGCCGCCGTGCAGAGTGCAGCGAGTTCCGCTTGGCTGGCCTTAGTCACAACGGTGAAGCCCGCGTGCGGTAGGAGTTCACGCCGGAGGTCATCAGTGCGGCCTTGGGCGACGAGTCGGCCCCGGTTAATGATGACGACCTTGTCACAGACCTGTTCGACTTCGTGCAAGATGTGACTCGAGATAAGCACGGCCATCTGGCCGCGGAGCGAGCGAATGAGGTCGCGGATGCCGAGGATCTGGTGCGGGTCGAGGCCGATGGTGGGTTCGTCCAAGATGACGACCTTGGGTTGGGCCAAGAGCGCGTCCGCAATACCGACGCGTTGGCGGAAGCCTTTAGAGAGTTGGCCGATGAGGCGACCGGAAGCCCGGCGCACCAGGTCACAGTCTTCCATCACTTGGTTGACGCGGGCGTCCACTTTACCGGCTTCGACATCTTTGAGGCGCGCGCGCAGGCGTAAGTATTCTTCAACGCGCAGGTCTTCGGGGAGCGGGTTGTTCTCCGGCATGTACGCCATGTGGCGTTTAGCTTCAGCGGGCTTGAGTGCGACCGAGACGCCCCAGATGGAGGCGCAGCCAGATGTGCCCGCCATCGTGCCCGAGAGGATTCGCATGGTGGTCGACTTGCCGGCGCCGTTTGGCCCGAGGAAGCCGACGACTTCGCCGGGGGCGACGGAGAACGTGAGGTCTTCAATCGCCGTCAGCGAACCGTAGCGCTTTGTCAGGCGTTCAGCCGCCACGGCGGCCTCCGGCTGCGGCGCGACGTCGCTCATCGAAACTTACTTACCCGCGGGGAGCGCGGGTGGGGCGCTCACAGGCGTGAGCAGCGAAGGTTCGGAACGGACGAGCCAGGCTTTATCGGAGGCCCAGACATGGTTGGGCTTCAGGCGCTTGTCCATGAGGTTAACCCACTTGGCGGCGGTGGCGCTGTCGCCCTTGGCGAGAGCGAGGTTGGCGAGGACGTACATGGCGTAGCCACGCAGGGTGTCCGGGGCGGAATTGTCTTCGGCGACGGCGACGATACCGGCCTCAGCGTCGGCTTGACCGAGCTCCTGGCGGGTGAGGGCGGCGTAGAGGCGGGCGCGGGTGGCGATGGCCTTCACGGCTTTCGACTCGCCCACGACGGCCTTACCAGCGGCTTCATAGGCCTTGGCGGCGTCTTCGAGTTTGTTGGCCTTGCGGAGGTCGTCGGCGACTTCGAGGAGGGCGACGGCAGCGAGGGGTTCCCCCGGATGGGCGGCGGCGAAAGCCCGGCGGGCGTCCGCATCGGTGCAGGCCACATAGGCTTGACCGAGTTCTTCGCGCCTCGATTCCTGCCAGAAATGGAAGCCAATGGCGCCGATAATGGCCAAGACGACCGCGGTCGTCCCGCGGACAAGGAGGTCCTTGTTGCGTTCCCAGAACAGCCAAAGGCGGTCTTCCGCATCGGCGTTTGCAAAGTCTTCGTCTACGACCACGAGATTACGGTCATCGTCGCTCGGGGGAAGCTTTTGGGAGCTGTCTTCGGCCATGGGGGTTCAACCCTTGCCAATGCCTGCCCAGTGTCAACCCCCGCCTCCCCCCGTTGCTCCGGGCTTGTGCCAGCCCGCCAGACGCTAACACTGGGGCTTCATGAGCGCTTCCGCCCACGTCCTTTCTGCCCTCAAGACGGCCCAAGCCAAGGGCCAGCTTTCCGCCTCCTCCTTGGCTAATGCCACCAGCTGGCTTGAATCCGGGGCACTCCCCCCGGCCGCGGCGGAAGCCTTAGCCGACTTGGTAGCACAGGGGGCCTGGGCTGAATTAGAAGATCGTTTCTACAAGGGTATCGCCTTTGGCACCGGGGGGATGCGCGGCCGCACAGTCGGCCGGGTCAGCGCCGCCAATGAACTCGACGCTGCAGGGTTGCCCATCCGGGCAGCGGTCGGCTCGGCTTGCCTGAACGACTTTAACGTCCTCCGCGCCGGCCTGGGCCTCTGGCGTCAGGCCTCCGCTCAGAACCCTGCCCCCCGGCTCGTGGTCGCCCATGATGTCCGGCATTTTTCCCGCCACTTCGCCGAGCTGCTAGCCTCCGCTTGGACCCAGTTGGGCGGTGAGGCTTACCTCTTCGCTGACGCCCGCTCCACGCCGCAATTGAGCTTCACGGTCCGTCACCTCGGTGCTCAGGCGGGCGTGGTCATCACCGCCAGCCACAACCCTTCGCACGACAACGGCTTCAAGTGCTGTCTCGCCACTGGCGGGCAGGTCACGCCGCCCGATGACGTCGCCATCGTTGAGCACGTGGGTCGGATTGGCTTGGCTGATGTCGAGCCTTACCTTGAAAAGAATCTCACGGGGGTCTTGACCGTTCCATCCGCGGCGGAAGATGCCTACCTGGCTCGCCTCGCCGCCTTGGTCGTCGATCAGGAGGTACTCTCCCGCCACGCCCCCAAGGTCGTCTACACCAATCTCCATGGCACGGGCGATGTCATGGTAATCCCGGCGCTCCGTCGAGTCGGCCTCGACCCGTTTGTGGTCGATGAGCAACGCGAGCACGACGGCCGCTTCCCGACAGTGCCTTCGCCCAACCCGGAAAGCCCAGCGGCGTTTGTCCTCGCGCTCAAGCACGCCGAAGAAACCCATGCCGACTTAGTATTGGCGACCGATCCCGACTCCGACCGCGTCGGCGTCGCCTGCCCGCTGCCGAAGGGTGGGTATCGCCTGCTGACGGGCAATGAGGTCGCGGCTCTACTGACGGAGTTTCGGATCTCGTCGCTCAAGGATGCCGGCATCTTACCTGCGGCCGGGACCGATGCCGCCGTCGTGGTTAAATCTCTGGTCACGACCCCGCTCGTTCAGGCCATCTGCGACCGTCATGGCATCCGTTGCGTCGAGACTTTAGTTGGCTTCAAGTGGATTGCACGAAAGCTCGAACGCTGGGCGAGTAAACTCGCCGCCGGGGCGGGCGCCGAGGCGCCGGCCCTGCCGCTGCATCGGCGCGCCCCGCTGGCGTTACGCCACTCCTCGCTCTTCCTCTTGGGTGCCGAAGAGAGTTACGGCTACCTCGCTGACGATGCCGTTCGCGATAAGGACGCCAATGCGACCGTGGTGATGCTCTGCGAGTTCGCGGCCGTCCTGCGCTCGCGCGGGCGCACGCTACTCGATGCCCTCGACGCGCTGCACCTCGTGCATGGTGCTCACCACGAAGATCTCCTGAACCTTTCGTTTGAGGGTGCCGAAGGCGCTGCCGCCATCCGGCGCATCGTCTCCACGTGGCGCGCGCACCCGCCCAAAGAAATCGACGGGGTTAAGGTCGTGCGCGTGACCGACTTCGAGCGCGATGAAGTCCTCGACGCCGAAGGCGAGCGCGTCCCGAAGGAAGAATTCATCATGGCTGAGCTGGCGGATGGGCGCCGCCTGGCGGTCCGTGCTTCCGGCACCGAGCCGAAGGTGAAATTCTATTCGTTCGCCGCCGCCAAGGCTGACGACGCCGATGACCTCGTGGCCGCGCGTGAGCGGGCCAAGCGGTCGGCCCTCGCCTTACGCTCCTGGCTCGAAACCGATGCCCGTAAGCGCGCCCAAGCTTAATGAAAACGTTCCTGACCTGTCTCGCGTTG
This sequence comes from uncultured Opitutia bacterium, assembly GCA_903919185.1. Taxonomy (GTDB): domain Bacteria; phylum Verrucomicrobiota; class Verrucomicrobiia; order Opitutales; family UBA953; genus UBA953. The sequence continues at coordinate 13,425 of CAIXHF010000187.1, forward strand.
GCCCTCGGCGGTTGCGCTATCCCGAAGAACGACCCGTCATTCGTGGCGGAGAAGAGCCCGGCAGTGGCCGCCTTAGCCGGCGAGGCGCCCAAGGAAGGTAAGTTGGGAGACCGTATCAAGGCGGCTAACGAAAAGAATGACCAACGACTTCGCGATGGCGATTGGCGCGCGGTGCAGCCGGTGGTCGGCCCCAAGCCTTGAGTATTTAACGCCCGACCTGGTCGGTAGTGAGCTTCATTCGAAAGTGTCGTTCGAAATAAATCTCCAACGCATCCGCCAAGGCTAGCGCGGTGGCGGCGCGATGTTCGGCCGTGTCGCGCATCTGTACCGGCACTTCCAGTTGGATTCCGTCAAGTTGTGCCTTGTCGCGCGAACCATGCGCCGTGATGTCGTAGGCGCCGTTGAAGTAGGACTCGCCGCCGGCCAGCGTTTGCTTCGGGGCGGGCAAGGCGGCGAGGCCGCGGGCTTCGAGCAGGCCACCGAGGCTGGTCTGGCCGCGGACGAGTTCGGCGAAGCCAGTCGGGGTGAGGCGCCCGAGTTGGCGAATTGAACTCCGTGCCCGCACGGTCTCGTCGGTATCCAGTTCGTGGTCGGTCAACTTCAGGTCAGCGGGTTTCAAGAGGTACCCGATTTCGATTCGCTTGTTCGGGTGCCCATGCGAGTGGATGTCGAGGTAGAGGCCGTGCGGGGTTTGCGCGAGGACGCTTTGCTCCGCGCGGTCGATGCAGCCGTGGTATTCCTGCCAAGCCTGAATGGCCTGGGGGTGGCCCTGGGTCGCGACGGCTAACTCGCGATTACAATCCACTTTCTTCCGCGAGATTTCGCAGACAATGAGGTGCGGGGCGCGACCAAACTTCTTGGTCAAGGCCGCGCGGATGGCTTCGGCGAGAGCCCGTGCGTAGCTGTCGCGGACCGTGACGCCTTCGGTGCGGTCGGGAATATCCAGCGGCATGACCGCGCCGTCATGGGGCACGGAAATCACAATCGGTAAGGTGCCCGGCCAGTACTTGATGTAGCCCGAGGTGCTGGCCGGTGGGGCACTCGGCACCACGATGGGCGTGGTTTCGGTGCTGGGGTTGGCTGCCTGTTGCCCGCAGCCGATCAGTCCCCAGCTTGTGAGTAGAATAAAGAGAAGGCGGGTCATGGTTAGGCGGCTCATCTGGGCTCGCTCGCGTTAAGCGACGGCGCCGCCAGCCAGGAGCGCGCGGACGGCGGCGGCTTCGGGGACATCGTCGGCCGTGCTGGCCGCACCGATGCCTTCTTGGAGGATGAAGCGGAGTTTACCGCCGCGGACTTTCTTGTCGCGGCGCATCGCCTCTAGCATGCGATCGAGCGGTAGGCTCGTGTGTAGTCGGGTCGGCAGCTGGTGCGCGGCAAGCGTGTGGGCCACAGCGTCCGCTTCGGCCACGGTGCACCGCCCGAGTTCTGCCGAGAGGCGTGCGGCCATGACGAGCCCGATGGCGACGGCTTCACCGTGCAGGTAGGTGCCGTAGCCAGCGACAGCCTCGACGGCGTGACCGAAAGTGTGGCCGAGGTTGAGCAACGCGCGACCGCCTTGGGCGCTCGTTTCGCGTTCATCGTCGGCCACGACGCCCGCCTTGATCTCGACGCAGCGGCGGATGACGCGCGGGAGCAGCGGGTGATTCCACGCCAAGGGCGCGGTGGCTTGCAGTTCAGTAAAGAGGGCGCGGTCGGCGATCAGCCCGTGCTTAATCACTTCCGCCATACCGGCAGCGAATTCGCGGGCGGGCAGGGTGGAGAGTAAAGCCGTGTCAGCAAAGACCGCGGTTGGTTGGTGAAAGTTACCGACGAGGTTCTTGCCGGCGGCGAGGTTGATACCCGTCTTCCCGCCCACCGAGCTATCGACCATCGCCAAGAGAGTCGTGGGGACTTGATAGAAATCGATGCCGCGTTGGTAGGAGGCAGCCGCAAAACCAGCGAGATCACCGACCACGCCACCGCCGACTGCAAAGAGTGCGCCGTCGCGGGCCACGCGGTGTTCGGCGAGAAAATCCCAGACCCGCGCGAGTTCGGCCGCGGACTTGGCTTTCTCGCCGTCGGTCGTCGTGACGTAAACCGGCATGCGTTGCTGCAGGGCTTGCAGGTGTTCGGGGCGGGCCGCCGCGATGGCGGGTGAGGTCACGGCTACGCAGCGGGCCCCCTGGGCAAGGCGTTGCTCAGCGGCCGCTAAGGCTTCGGCGAAGACGCCGGCCCCAATCCGTACCGGATAGGCGCGCGAGCCGAGTTCCACTGTGACGCTTTCAGCCGACATGAGCCCACCCTGATACCTTCACGACCCCGAGGCAAGCCAACCTCACTCGCCGAGGCCGACCACCGAGCGGGCATAGGCCCGTTTATCAAAGGCCTGCAGGTCCTCGGGTTTTTCGCCGACGCCGATAAAGCGGACGGGCACGCCGAGCTCCCGGACGATGGCCACCAGCGCCCCGCCGCGGGCGGAGCCATCGAGTTTCGTAACAATTAACCCCGTGAGGCCGACAGCTTCATGGAAGACCTTGGCTTGTTCGAGCGAGTTGGCGCCGAGTGAGCCATCGATGACGAGCCACTTCTCGTGCGGCGCGTCGGGCAAGGCTTTATGGACCACGCGTACGACCTTGCGGAGTTCTTCGAGGAGGTGCGCCTTCGTATGCAGTCGGCCGGCCGTATCCAAGATGGCGAAGTCGACGCCCCGGGCGGTGGCGGCCTTGACGGCGTCAAACGCCACCGCGGCAGGGTCAGCGCCGGAGGCGCCGCCGACGACTTCCGTGTCGAGGCGTGCGGCCCAAGTGGCTAGCTGCTCGCCGGCGGCGGCGCGGAAAGTATCGCAGGCCCCAAGCAATCCGCGGCGGCCTTGTTGCTTCCAAAGTGAAACTAGTTTTGCCGCGGTCGTCGTCTTGCCAGCGCCATTGACGCCGAGTAATAGGATTACGATCGGCTTGCGGTCGGTGGGCATCGTCCAGGCCCCACTGGTTCCGAGGGCTTTTTCGAGGACGGCGGCGGCGGCTTCGGCGGGGCCAGCCTTGCGGAGACCGGCGTCCGACTTCCATGCCGCCTTCGCGGCCGCCACCGCTTCGTCGGCGGTGGCGGGACCGAAGTCGCCGAGGATTAAACGCTCGCGCAGTTCTTCGGCCGCTTGGTCGTCCATCGGACGGGCCAGCAGGTTGGCCACCGCTTCCGCAGTGCGGCTTAAGCCGGCTTTGAGCCTCTCGAAGAAACCACCCGCCATGGCCTTAGGCCCCTTCAGCCTTACGTGGATCGCGGCCCAGCGTCGCCGCGTAGCGGTCGAGGATGCCGTTGACGAAGCGCTTGGATTCGTCGGTCGAGAAGACCTTGGCGATGTCGATCGCCTCGTTCATCGTCACGACCGGCGGGATGTCGGTGCGACGCATGAGTTCAAAGATGGCGAGGCGGAGCGTGGCGAGGTCGACCTTAGCCACGCGTTCAAAGGCCCAATTTTGGGCGAAGCGCACGATGACCTCGTCGATGAGGGCTTGGTCGCGGATGACCCCATGGATCAGCTCTTCAGCGAAGGCGTAATATTCGCGGGGCTGCGACTGTTCGCCGAAGAAGTCGTAGAGCCCGGTGACGATGTCGCCATGGCGTTGGACTTCCCAAGAATAAAGGAACTGCATCGCGGCGACGCGGCTGTCGCGGCGGCGGTTGCGCTTGGCGGGGGCTTCGCCGGGGATGGGCTCAAGTGCGGCGACGGGGTCCTCGGGGGCGACCACCGCGATTTCGATACCAGCGGGTAGGTTGATACGACGAAGTGCATCAATCGTCTGCGGCTTCGACTCGATGATTTCGAGGAGGCGGTGATGGCAACGGAGCTCGTCGTAGGAGCTGGACGAACGCAGCGCTTCGACCGTGGAAGGCAGGGGCAGGGGGCCGAGCGCGCGGACGCCGGTGGCCGTGACGCTGTGGGCCACATCGGCCGCTGCTTGGTCGGCGAGACGGAAGTCAGGCCCCTTAATACGGATGCGGATCCGGGTGCGGGCCGGAGAATGCGAGTCGGTGTCCATCAGTTCTGGGCAAAAGGTTCGTGGCCGCCGTTTTTAGCGCGTTCTTCCGCTTCGACTTGATCGAGGCGCTCGCCGAGCTGGAGGCGGTGTTGGGCCATGATCAGGGCGGCTTGCGCGAATTCCGTCCCGCGGTCGAGGGCGCCCGTGCAGCGCTCTTCGGCTTGCTGGCGGGTATTGGTGACGATGATGCCGTTGATGACGGGGACCTCCGAGCGGAGGGCGACGTCCTGCATCGCCTTGGCGGTCGAGTGGGCGATGATCTCGTGGTGCGGCGTATCGCCGGCAACGACCACGCCTAGACCGATAATGCAGTCGTAGTCGCCCGACAGCGCGAGCATGTTGGTGACGTAAGGGATTTCACCCGAACCAGGTACCATGAGGAGGCGGAGATTGGCTTCTTTCACGCCGCCGGCACTGAGGCCCTTAGTTGTCCGTTTCACTAACGCATCCACGAGGACCTGATTGTAAGAGGCGGCCACGATGGCGATGAGCAGGTCGGAACCATCGACCTTTTCGAAGTGGGGCTTATCTTGGCTCATAGCGGTGGAAGAACGGAAGGCTGATGCAAGGGTTTCCGCCCTTGCGTTCAAGCGGAAACGCCAGAACCGCCTAGAAGGGTATCTGTTCGACGATTTCTAGCCCGTAACCGCCTAATCCGACGACTTTCCGGCTATTATTCGTGATGAGACGAATCTGGCGGAGGCCGATGTGCGAAAGAATCTGGGCGCCGATACCGTAGTCGCGCGAGTCCATGGTGCTGAGACGAATGCCTTCGGCATCGGCTTTGACGCCGCCACCAGGCTGGGCCACGTGGACGATGACGCCAGTGCCGGCTCGAGCGACGGCGGCAAAGCTGGCGGCGAGGGAGTCGCCCGCCCCAAAGGCTTGGCCACGGAAGAGATCGCCCAGCAGGTTCTCGCGTTGGACGCGGACGAGCGTTGGCGCGTTGGTCGGCTGGCCGAGTACGAAGGCCAGGTGCTGGCGGCCGTCGGGGAGCGAGCGGTAGACGCGGAGTTGGAATTCACCCCAAGCGGAGCGGAAAGGGCTTTCGGCGACGAGTTCGACTAGGCGTTCCCGGCGGTGGCGAAATTCGATGAGCTGCGCGATGGAGACCATGCGGAGCCCGAAGCGCTGTTTCAGTTCAATCAGTTCGGGGAGTCGCGCCATCGAGCCGTCCTCGTTCAGGATTTCGCAGATGACGCCACTTGGGTGCAGGCCGGCAAGCGAAGCAAGGTCCACGGCGGCTTCGGTGTGGCCCGCGCGCTGGAGCACGCCGCCGGGGCGCGCCATGAGCGGGAAGATGTGGCCCGGCTGGACGAGTTGTTCCGGCTTAGAATTAGGGTTGGCGAGAATCGCGATGGTCTTAGCACGGTCGTAGGCGCTGATACCCGTCGAGATACCATCGGCGGCGTCGACCGAGACGGCAAACGCCGTGCGTTGGGATTCACGGTTCTCGGGGACCATCTGCGAGATACCCAGGCGACGGAGTTGGTGCTCAACCGTCGGCACGCAGATGAGCCCGCGGGCGTGGCGAATCATCATGTTGACCGCCTCTGGGGTGACCTTCGCGGCTGCCATCACGAAGTCGCCTTCGTTTTCGCGGTTCTCATCGTCGGTCACAATGACGAGCTTCCCCTCGGCGATATCGGCGAGGGCTGCTTCGATGCTGTCAAAGGGCTCGTCCATGAAACGGTGAGGTTTGAAGGTGACGAGTCCGCCCGCTGGTGCAAGCGGGGAGATGGGGAGTCATCGGGTAAAACCCGACCCGGAGGGTTATTTCGCTGCCTCGACCTTCACGGGGGCTTCGACCTTGGCCTTCGTGGCCTTGGCTTTGGCGGCCGCCACCGGGGCGGGGGCGGCCTTCATCGCAACGGCAACCTGGGCGCTCGTCTCTTTCCAGGTCGCTTTAGGTTCAGGCTTAGCACTCCAGAGGCTAAAATTTCGGAAGGTGGCGGACTGACCAGCACAGGTGAGGCCGGGGTTGGCCTTTTCTGTTTTGAAGAGTTCGTCTCGTCCGAAGCCGCTGAACTTACCGTCGATGGTGCCGACCATTGTGTCGCCGACCATCTCGAGGACGACATGATGCCACGTGCCCGCCGGAAATTTCTCCGCTTGGTTAAGGAAGACGACGGCTTTGTCAGGACCATCGTGGTCGTGGTCATCGCGCTGGACGCGAAAAGTGGCGGGCGTGATCAGGACGCGCGCCATATGATCTTTGGCATCATTGATGCTGAGTGAGATCAATTTGGCCCCATCTAGGCGGAAATCAAAGGCGATGATGAAGTCGCCCAATTTCTGATTAAGGCGTCCGGCGGCGCCATGGTTATCGGCCGGGAGCTCCTCGACCTTGATACCTTCGGCGGTGCGCACCCATTTACCCTTGGCGATTTTCCACTCGGCGGCCTTCGATTCTGTCGTGAGGCCATCGCTGAGTAACTCCTTGTCCGGTTGGGCTAAGAGTGTGGCCGGGGCTTCGCCTGCGTGGAGTGGTAGTGCGAGCAGCGCGAGGAGGGCAAGGGGGAGACGCATGGTTTATTTTTTAATTTTTTCGAGGGGCTTCGGTAACGTGCCCTTCTTGGCGGCCCAAGTTGGCTTAGGTTCGGTCTTAGCGGTCCATAGGCGGAAGTTGCGGATCGTCGCCGTGGCCCCGTCGACGTGAAAGCTGGGATAGGTGCGGATGTCCTTGATGAAGGCCGGGTCAGCGCCCCAACCGCTGATTTTGCCATCGACCGTGAGCACCACCGTGTCTCCAACCATCTCGAAGACGACATTGTGCCAGGTGCCGACGTCATTGGGCGTGGGTTGTGTGAAGAAGGTAAAGGCCTTCTCGGGGCCGTCGCCGTCATAGTCGTCGCGGCGGAGGCTGATGTAGGTTGGCGCTACGATGACGCGAGCGAGGTGCTCTTTGGCGTTGTTGATGGTGAAGCCAAGGCTGGCCGCGCCGTCGAGACGAACATCGAAGGACACGACAAAGGCCTCGAGCTTCACTGGAAGGCGGACGATCGCATTGTGCTTGTCGGCGACGACTTCGGCTCCGCTGGTGCCGAGGTCGTTTCGTTCCCATTTACCTTTCGTGACTTTCCAGAGCGAGGCCTTCGCAGCCTTGGTCATATCATCGGAGCAGACTAACTTATCCGTCTGCGCGAGGAGCGTCGCGGGGGCTTCGGTCGGCGACGTGGGCGGATCCGCTGCGCCCAGGGAGCTCAGTCCGAATAAAAGGGCGATGAGGGGGCTTCTCATGAGGGAATGAGATAAGGGGAAACCTAGTCCCCCCGCAAGGTCACTTGTATTCCAATTGGGCGGAGAAGACGCCGTCCGTGTCCGCCAGGAAGCGAATCCAGTAGGCGTTCAGCGAGCGCTCAAATGTATGGACCACTTGGCCGCCGGCCGGCACCTCGAGGACGCGGTAAGGGACGGTCTTCCCGTCCCCCGTGACGTCGAGCAGCACCGTAATGTGGGCGGCCTTGGCCCCATGGTTACGAAGGGTCAGGGTCTTTTCGTCGTAGGCGGTCATCAGGTAAGGGTCGGAGGGCACGCCGCCAGTGACGGTGGTATTAAGCCATGGGCCACCAAAACCGCGGGGCTTGCCGAGCTTCCAGAGGTCGTCAGCGGCTCCGACCCACACGGCCGCTTGGCCGTCTTCTGAACGGATGATGTGAGCGTCATTCTTCACGCCCTCTTGGAGGCCTGAGAGAACGAGCAGGCCGCGGTAGGAACAGTAGTCGTGGATCGCCAAGCCGCTGGTGGCGACAGGTCGCAGGCGAATCGCGCCGAGGGCGTTGAGTGCCGGGAGTTCGTAGAAAGTGCCATGGGCCTGGAGGAGGTCGCGCTCGGTGCAGACTTCGCGTGCCTTGCGCAGGGCATTGCGTGCGAGCAGGCGGTCCTGGGCCGCGTTGCGGGCATCGTCGATGGGGAAGGCACGCGGCAGGCGCCAACGCTGACCGTTTTCTTCGAAGATGACCGAGGCTGCGTCGGTCGTGACGATGCCAGCCGGGATGGGCGTATTTTTCGCGATGTAGTCGGTGACCTTGGGGTCGGCTAGCTTGATGAGCTTTAGATCAGCGGTGAGTTCATAAGCCACGTCGACTTTAGTTTGGTCAGTCGTGAGCGTCGCTGGCAGGACGGACAGGGTGCGTAAATTAGCCCCGCGCGTGAGGAGGAAGGCCCCGCGGCTGGAGGCCGCATCGGCGGAGCTGAGGCCTGCGAACATGGGGTCGACTTCGGTCCCGCGTTGGTCGGCATTAGCGTATTGGAATTGGGCGGTCGCTTTCTGTTGGTCCCGCGAGCTGGTCACGCGGATCCACGCCCCGCTGACCTGCCGCGGCGAGAGGTCGACCCAGAGGCCGGGGGCGGCGGCGGTAAGACCAAACTGTTTCCAGGTCGTCCAGGTGCCCGTGCCTAGCTGGTCAATCTCCACCGTGTAGCGCGTGTCCGCCGTGCCATCGTGGCTGAGCCAGAGCGTTCGTTCCGTGAACCCATCAAGCAGGAAAGAGTCCGAAGGCGCGCCGGCCTTAACGGGTTCATCGACCCAGACGCCGCCGCGGCCGATTGCTGGGCCGAGTTTTGCGGTGATATCGAGGGGAGTGAACCAGAGGTTCGACTGCGATTGGCCAGGGCCAGCGAGCGTGCCCTTCGCAGGGCGCTTGTTCAGGAACTCTGACTTCGCGGTGTCGTCGCAACCGAACACGAGGCGATCTTGCCAGCGCGTGAAGTCACCGATGACCTTGAGGTAGTTGGAGCGCGGTGCGATGCCCGCGGAGTTTTGGGCGGAGAAGCTCGCCGGGAAGGTCCAGAAAGAACCGTGCATCGTCATGAGGCGTTGGCCGGGTTCGCCGATGTCGCGGATGCGCGGCCATTCGGTGTTCCAGCCGTGCGCACCATCATAGGAGTGGCTCGACTTCGGTAGACGGAAACTCGTCCACTTGCCGTCTTCCATGACCATCAGAATCAAGGAGCGAAAATCCCAACCCATCGTCCAGATGGGGTCCTTTGCCGGGTTAGCGTTGCCGGTGAGTCCACCTGGTCCAGTGACTTCCGTGAATTGATTGCGGCGGATGAGGGACCAGTTGCCGGTCCCGTTAAAGGAGCCGAGGCCGCCACTGATGATGGTCGGATCGATGGTGGCCTTTCCGCCACGTTCGCCATTGTTCGCAAGGATGACCAGCCCTTGGCCCGAGTAGAGGCCTTTGCCGTGATAGCCGGACAGCGTCGAAGTGATGGTCGCTGGGCTGACCTCCGCGGTTTGCCCAGGCTTAGGCGTGTTCATGATTTCCTTGATCAGGCCTTTCACGGCGAGCGTGTGGACGTCGACCTCATACAGGCCATCTTCCATCGTGGCGAAGTAGACCTTATTTACTGGGTCAGTCAGGTGGCGGGCGTTGCCCGTGTGCCGACCCGGCATGAGTTTCGGCGGAATCACGCGCACCTTTCGGTCCGCATCGATGAAGTAAGGCCCGATGATGAGCTGTTTCGATTCCACGTGGATCATGCGGTTAGCGGGCGTGCCGCCGACGCTTTCGGGGCGGATGATTTGCTTCAGGTCAGGCGTGATCTCATAGAGTTTGTCGCTCGAGCCGTAGGGTAGGTGCGGGCCGTAACTGATAACCCAGAGTCGGTCGGCCCAGGGCACGACGGCACCCGTACCACATTCGCCCTCATTGTTAAACGTCGCGAGGTTCGGGTAGATGCCACTCCACTGCGGCGGCGCTTCGGCGGCGAGTAAAGCGAGCGGGAGACCGAGGAGCGAGGCGAGGGCGGGCAACAGGCGCATGGCGAGACTTTTGGCTGACGATGAGCTGAGGCAAGCCTGCCGTGGGCGCTCAATAGACGAATAGAACGATCCATAGCGCCACCAGGGCGGCGGGCACGCCGAGGAGTCGCAGGGCGCTTTTAGTTTCCGCTTGGACCAGAAAGCACGCCACCAGTAAAGCCGCGCAGGCCGGGCCGGTGGCCGCTGGTTTGACGGTGCCGGTGAGAACCAAGTTTGGAATCTGCGCGAAGGCCTGCGTAAACCAACTCATGGCGTCCAACACGAGGGCCGCGCCTCCATTGATCCACACCGCGAACGGCAGCAGGCTGGGCCAGGGGCAGAAGAGCAGCGAAGCCATACCCAAGACGAGCGGGATTTCCGAAAGCGGGACGAGCACAAGGTTGGCGAAGACGCCGCCCCAGCTGCTGCTTTGGAAATAAGTCAGCGTGAGCGGCGTACCGGCGATGGTCGCCGCGAGCGAGACGCAGAGACCACCGAGAGTCGCGCGGCGTAGTCGCCAGCCCCAGCGGCGCCAAGTTTGGACCGCAGCCTTTGGCGTCAGGCGTTCCGACAAGGTGGGTGCGGCGATTTGCTCAGCCGCCGGAACGCCGACGAGTAGAATCGCCAACACCGCGAGGTAGCTGAGCTGGAAACCAGGGTCGCTGCTCGCCTCGGGGCTCCAGAGTAACGTGGCGGCCGCGGCGAGGGCGAGCGACTGTAAGGGTGGCGTGGCGCGTTCGCCCGTTTGTCCGGCCCAAATGAAGACAGCCATAATCCAAGCGCGGAGCGAGGAGGGTGAGGCGCCCGTGACTTCAACGTAGAGCCAGAGTAGTGCGAGGATGGCGATGCCGGTGGGTTTTTCGGGTAGGCGTAGTCGCCGTGCGGCCCAAATCAACGCCGCGGCCATACCCGCGATATGTAATCCGCTAATCGCGAAGAGGTGGAGTGTGCCGGTCGCGGCAAAGGAGCCTTTAGCTTCTTCGGGTAGCAGGGCCGTCCGCCCGAGCATCGTCGCCGCGAGGAGGGCGCCGCCGTCGGGGTCGTCCCAGGGCAAGGTACGCAACCATTGTTCGAGGTGGGTTTGACTGTGTTGGCACCAGACCGCAAAGCCCGTGGGCGCTTCGAGCACGCCCAAAGTTTTACCACCCCCGAGTTTGACCGTCGCCCCTTGGGAGGCGATCCACGCATCGTAACCCGTCGCATGGATTGGTAAGGCGGCGAGGTGGCCCGAGATTTTAAGTTCGGCGCCGCGGGCGGGCGGCGGGCCTTTGACCGAGAGCGCGAGCCGTCGACGAAATAACGGACCCTTGTCAGTGACGATACCCAGTCCATTCCACCCATCGCCCGTGCGTCGCGGGGCGGCACTCTCAACCCGCACGGAGAGTTCAGCGTAACTGCGGACGGAGGTCAGCGGAGTCTGTGGGGGGAGTTTCGCTTGATGCCAGGCAGCACCCCAGCAAATCCCTGCGCTGATTAGAAGTAGTCGACTAAAGTTTTCGTGGCGGGCGCAGAACCAGAGCACCGCGGTGCTGAGGCTCCCCAGCCAGAGAAGGGCCACGATGTCCGGCCGGGCGAAATCGTCCCAGGCGCAACCAGCCAACAAGGGGAGCGCTAGCCAGAGCGCGGGGGCGTGACCGAAGCGGTCGTGCTTCAGTGGGTGGGTTTGATCCAGGGGGTCGGTCCTTGCCATGGGCGCAGGCCAGACCCATCGACTGACAAGGAGGCGACCTTAGCCCGAAGCCAATCCCAACTGGTGTCCTTGGCGAGGGCGGGGGCTTGAAGCAGATGCCTTAGGGGGAAAACGACAAACCCGCGCACCTGCCAGCGGGGGTGGGGGAGGGTGAGGTCGGGGAGCTCGACGGCACCGCCTTCAAAAAAGAGTACATCGATATCGATTATACGGGGACCATCTTTAATCGTCCGGACACGGCCTAGCTTGGTCTCAATGGAGAGACAGGCGGCTAGTAATTCCTCAGGATTAAAATCACAAGTTACTGCTAGACAGATATTTAAAAAATTATCCTGCGCCTTAAAGCCCACCGGGTCGGAATCAAAGGCCTCAGAAATAGCCAAGATTCCAGTTTCCGGCAGGGCGGCCAAGGCCGTCACCGCTTGCACTATATAATAGGCCCTGTCTCCCAGGTTGCTGCCGAGCCCAAGTAGGTATTGGCGCTGGCCTACTTTCACACCCGTTCCCGGCGAATTTTAACAGAAATAGCCTCAAAATCCGCAGCTACTGGGGCGAACGGCTTGTTGACCTCGACCGTCACCGCTTTGACCACGGGGAAAGACCCAAGGATACGGGCAGCGATTTGTTGGGCGAGGGTCTCGATTAGGTAGACCGGCTTGCCGGTCAACTGGCCTTCGACCGTGCGGATAACGTCCGCGTAATCTACAGTCAGTTTGAGGTCGTCCGCCGCGGCCGCTGGGCGGGTGTCTACTTCCAGGTCGACGGAAACTGTAAAACGCTGGCCCAGCCGCTTCTCCTCGGGGAGGGCGCCGTGATGGCCGAACGACCGAATTCCACTGATCCTAATGATGTCCACGCCCCGATGAATGCCATCTCCGCCCGCCCCTGCAAGCGCCTTCCCGCAAATGTGTGCAGTCCCCTCTTGACCACCCTTCCAAGGGTCGCTGACAGTCCGCGGAACACTATGCCTAAGAGGACCGATATCCGTACCATCCTCATCATCGGCTCGGGTCCGATCATCATCGGCCAAGCCTGTGAGTTCGATTATTCCGGCACCCAAGCGTGTAAGGCCCTCCGCGAGGAAGGCTACCGCGTGGTCTTGGTGAATTCGAATCCCGCCACCATCATGACGGACCCCGAGACCGCGGACGTCACTTACGTGGAGCCGCTCACGGTTGAATCCGTGGAACGCATCATCGCCAAGGAAAAGCCCGATGCCCTCCTCCCGACACTCGGCGGCCAGACGGCCCTGAATCTTTCCCTCAAACTTGCCCGCACGGGCATCCTCGCCAAGTACGGCGTCGAGCTCATCGGCGCGAAGGAAGATGCCATCGAGCGCGGCGAAGACCGTGAGAAGTTCAAGAAGCTGATGCTGGAAATCGGGCTCGACGTCCCGCGCTCACGCGTGGTTAAGAACCTCGAGGAAGCCCGCGAGACGATTGCGCTCATCGGCGGCGAATTCCCCGTCATCATCCGTCCGTCCTACACCTTGGGTGGTACGGGCGGCGGCATCGCTTATAACCGCGAAGAGTATGATCGCATGGCCCAGGCTGGCCTCGACGCTTCGCCGGTGCATGAGGTCCTCGTCGAGGAATGCCTGCTCGGCTGGAAGGAATACGAGATGGAAGTGATGCGCGACCACAAGGATCAGTGCGTCATTATCTGCTCGATTGAAAACTTTGACCCGATGGGCGTCCACACGGGCGACTCCATCACGGTCGCCCCCGCGCTCACGCTGACCGATAAGGAATACCAGCTGATGCGCGACGCCTCTTTCGCCGTCATCCGTGCCGTCGGCGTCGAGACGGGTGGCTCGAACATCCAGTTCTCCGTCAATCCGGCCAACGGCCGCATGATTGTCATCGAGATGAACCCGCGCGTCTCGCGTTCGTCGGCCCTCGCCTCCAAGGCGACCGGCTTCCCGATTGCTAAGATCGCCGCTAAGCTCGCCGTCGGCTACTCGCTCGACGAACTGCAGAACGATATCACGAAGTCGACCCCGGCCTGCTTCGAACCGACCATCGACTATATTGTTACGAAGATCCCGCGCTTCACTTTCGAGAAGTTCGTCGGCGCCGACACCACGCTCACGTCTGCTATGAAGTCCGTCGGCGAAGCGATGGCCATCGGCCGTACCTTCAAGGAGTCCTTCCAGAAGGCCCTCCGTTCGCTTGAAATCGGCGCTTGGGGCTTCGGTTGCGGTGGTAAGCACGGTGACGATTCCTACCCCGACCTCACCGAGATCCGCGCGCGCCTCGCTCGCCCGAATCCCGAGCGTCCGTTCTTCCTGCGCTATGCGCTGCTCGCGGGTCTGACCGAGAAGGAGATCTTCGACCTGTCCAAGATCGACCCGTGGTTCCTCCGTCAGCTCCGTGGCATCGTCGACATCGAGCTCGCGCTCAAGGCCGCTGGTAAGTCCGTCAGCGTCGACCTGCTCCGCCAAGCCAAGGAAGCCGGTTTCGCGGACCGCCAGATCGCCCACGCGACTGGTATCGCCCCGGCGCAAGTCTACGCGCAGCGTAACGCTGCCGGGATTAAGACGGTCTTCCGCCTCGTCGATACCTGCGCCGCCGAGTTCGAATCTTTCACGCCGTATTTCTATTCGACCTACGGCGACGAATCCGAGGTCCGGCCTTCCGATAAGAAGAAGGTCATGATCCTCGGCGGTGGCCCGAACCGCATCGGCCAAGGCATCGAGTTCGACTATTGCTGCGTCCACGCCTCCTACGCGCTCCGGGCCGCGGGCTACGAGACGGTGATGGTGAACTCCAATCCGGAGACCGTCTCGACGGACTACGATACTTCCGACCGTCTGTACTTCGAGCCGCTGACGCTCGAGGACATCCTGGAAATCTACCGCACGGAAAAGTGCATCGGTGCCATCGTGCAATTCGGCGGCCAGACGCCGCTTAACCTCGCCGCTGACCTCGAAGCCAACGGCGTCACCGTTGTTGGCACGTCGCCCGCCAGCATCGCCCTCGCGGAAGACCGCCAGCTCTTTAAGGACATCCTCATCGAACTGGATATCCGCCAGCCGGTGAACAAGACGGCGCTTTCCGCTGAAGAAGCGTACCAAGCCGCCGAAGAGATTGGCTTCCCGGTTCTGCTTCGTCCGTCCTTCGTCTTGGGTGGCCGTGGCATGTTCATCGTCTACGGTATGGATGAACTGAAGTCTGTCGTGCGCGAAGCCTTCGACGTCGCCCCCGGCAAGCCGGTCCTACTCGATAAGTTCCTCGAAGATGCGATCGAGCTCGATGTCGACGCCATCTCCGACGGCGAGATCACCGTCATCGGTGGCATGCTCGAACACGTCGAACACGCAGGCGTCCACTCCGGTGACGCGGGGATGGTCTTGCCTCCGCACACCCTTTCGCCGGCCATCATCGACGAAGTGCGTCGCATCACGCATGCGCTCGCCAAGCGCCTCCAGGTCATCGGCCTCATGAACATCCAGTTCGCCATCAAGGACAGCACCGTGTTCATGTTGGAGGTCAACCCGCGTGCCTCCCGCACCATCCCGTTCGTCTCGAAGGCGATTGGGGTGCCCCTCGCTAAACTCGCTTCGCTCTGCATGCTCGGCGCCAAGCTGAAGGATTTGAAGTTCACCAAGGAAATCCGCCCGCCCTATTGGTCCGTCAAGGAATCCGTCTTTCCGTTCAACCGTTTCCCCGGCGCGCCGGTGGCACTGTCGCCGGAAATGCGTTCGACCGGCGAAGTCATGGGTGTCGACGACGACCTCGGCATGGCTTACGCCAAGGCACAGATGGCGGCTCAGCCCGCTTTGCCCACCACGGGCAGCGTTTTCCTCTCCGTTAAGGATCGTGATAAGGATGGTGCCGTTGCCGTGGCGCGCGAACTAGCGACGCTCGGTTTCAGCGTCTACTCCACCAGCGGTACTGCCTCCGCCATCGAGGCCGCTGGCGTCAAGGTCACCAAGCTCGGCAAGATCTCCGAAGGTTCGCGTCCTAACGTGCTCGACCTCCTGAAGAATGGCCAACTCCAGATGATCGTGAATACCGCGGCTGGCATGCTGCCCCGCAAGGATGAGAATGCGATGCGCGCCGAGGCTGTCCTCCGTGGCGTCTATATGGCCTCGACCATGAACGCTGCCCGCGCGGCTGTTCTCGGTATCAAGTCCCTGAAAGTCCGCCCCTTGACCGTGAATTCCCTCCAGGAGCACGCAAAGGTGCTTCCCCCGCAGGCTTAATTCGGATACCAACCCTTCCCCATGAAACTCCCCGCCCTCGCCGCGTTGGCCTTTGCCGCCGCGTCCCTCCACGCCGCCGACGAAGCCAAGCCCGCCCTCGCGACCGCTGCTCCGGCTGCCGCTCCTGCCCTCACCCCTCCACCCGCACCCATCGTGAAAGACCTCACCCCCGAACAACAGAAACAGGCCTTCTTCCTCCAGGGATTCTTCCTGGTCCGTCAGGCTCAATGGGCGTCCATCGCCACGGAGCTCGACCTTTCCGATGACGAAGTGACCGCTCTGCTCGACGGCATGCGTGCCGCCCTCAAGAACGAGACACCGAAGTTCAAGGCCGAGGATATTATTCCTGGCGCCGAGAAGATGATCGGCGAACGCGTCGCCGGTAAGGCCAAGCGCTGGGGCGCCCAGAACGAGGCTTTCCTCGCCAAGATTGACGCCGATAAGGGATTCACGAAGACCGCTTCGGGTCTCCGCTACAAGATCATCACCCCCGGCACCGACCCTAAGCCTACCGCCGCTAGCACCGTCAAGTGCCTCTACACGGGTAAAACGGTCGATGGTAAGGTTTTCGACTCCACCGCTACTCGTGGCAACGCCCCGGCCGAGTTCCCGCTGAATGGCGTCATCCCAGCTTGGACCGAAGCCGTCCCCATGATTGGCAAGGGTGGAAAAGTCCTCCTCGTCGCTCCAGCTAACATCGCTTACGGCGAGAATGGCCAGGGCCCGATTCCGCCCAACTCCGTCCTCGAATTCGAGGTGGAATTGGTTGAAATCGTCAAATAAGACAAAACGCCTTAATAGGTGAGGTTTCGCGACGCACCGGTTGGTGCGTCGCTTGCTTTTATAGAGGGAACAAACTACATCTTCCGAGGTACTTACCACTTCCATGCGCGCCTTTCTCCCCGCGAGTTTCCTCGTCGCTGCTTCCTTGTTGGGAGCGGATGCGGTGGCCCCTGCGGTGGTCGTAGCGTCTAGTCCTTCACCGATCACGTTAGCCGGTGCGATTGACCAAGCTTTGGCCCGTAACCTCGGGCTCGCGGTGTCTCGCCTTGATGCCTTGCGTTCGTTGGATTTTGTCGACCAAGCTGAAGCCGTCTTTGATCCCGTCTTCGGCTGGAGTAACCGCATGAGTGGTGGTAAGTCCGCGTTCGATCGTCAGCTCGGTAATCCGGCTGCGCAGGATTTTAGCTCGGATGTCAGCTTGTCGCGGAAATTCAGCTGGGGCGGCACGCTGACCCTGGGTACCGGGATGACTCGCTTGTGGTCCGACGGAGGCAACGTCAACTCGACGGCTTCAAATTTTGACCTTGGGACTAGCCTAAGCTATACGCAGCCCTTGCTGGCGGGCGCCGGCCGGGCCGTGAACCTATCTGCGCTGATTGCGGCGAAGGAAGGGGCCATGCGTAGTCGGCTCGCACTGCGGGCCGCGGCGCTGGACCTCATCCGTGATACCGAGGTAGCCTACTGGAGCCTCGCTGGGGCCCGTACGTTGGTCTCATTGCGCGAAACCAGTCTGCGCTCCGCGGAGTCGCTCTTGGCCCAAGTCCGCGCGAAGCGTGCGCTCGGCGACGCTACCGCTTTGGAGGAACTGCAGGCCGCCGCCGAAGTAGCGAACCAGAAGGTTGCGGTCTTGAACGCGCAGCAATCCGTCGACGGGGCCGAGATGCGCCTACGTCGGACGCTCGGTCGGGGCGATGCCGCGGAGATTGA
>CAIXHF010000188.1 GCA_903919185.1 uncultured Opitutia bacterium
ATCTGGCATGAATGGGCCGACCAAGCGCAGGCGATCGCGACGAAGTATCAGCTCAAGGTCATCCGCATCCACACGCACATCGGCTCGGGCAGCGACCCCGTCGTGTGGCAGGAAGTCTCCGCGGCTAGCCTCGCGTTGGTCTTACGCTTCCCGGATGTCGTCACCCTCAACCTCGGCGGCGGCTATAAGGTCGCGCGCGTCGCGACGGAGAAGGGCACCGACCCGCAAATCGTAGGCGCCCCCGTGAAGCAGGCCTTCGAAAAATTCGCCGCCACGCACGGCCGACCCCTGCACCTTGAGATCGAGCCGGGCACCTTCCTCGTCGCCAATGCGGGCGCGGTGCTGTGTCGCGTGCAGGATGTGGTGTCCACGGGAGCCCGCGAATTTATGAAGTTGGATTCGGGCATGACGGAAATTTTACGCCCATCACTCTACGGCTCGCAGCACCCAGTGTATTTATATTCGGCGAACCCGACGGGGCGTGTGCGCGATTATGTCGTCGTCGGCCATTGCTGCGAATCCGGCGACCTTATCAGTTGCGCCCCCGGCGAACCCGAGACCTTGGCGACGCGCGCGTTGCCCGAAGCGGTGGCCGGCGACCTTGTCGTCATCGGTGGTGCGGGTGCGTATTGCGCTGGCATGAGCACGAAGAACTACAACTCGTTCCCCGAAGCGCCCGAAGTGCTTCTGCAGCCGGGCGAACAATTCCGGCTCATTCGTCGTCGGCAGACGCTCGACCAGATTCTGCAGAACGAAACTGGCCCCGCCGGTCTCTGAGCCGTGCTGCGTTGTCCGCCATTGGGAGCAACCTTACCGGCCGCGCCGCATGGCACGGTGGTCTCCTTGCCAACGCTGGCCGATGTTGAAGGCTATGAACGCCGCGAGCCGGCGACCTGGCAGCACATCACGGCTGGCTACCCACGTTTCGTCCGTAATGCCTTGGTGTCGCAGGCGGCCCAACAGGCCGCGCAGCAGTTAGGGCGCACGGGGTCACTCTTTCCACTGGCATCGCGGCGGGCTGCGGACCGTCTCCTCGCGTGGACGCAGGTCACGGACGCACACGTCGACCTCGTCGGGGATTGGGTCTTGGTTTCTTTCCCCGAAGGGTCGGCGTCCGAACCGTTCGCCAAATTTGTTCAGCACACCGGTGCACTAATTTCTTCGCGCCAAGCCGAAGCTCACTTGGCTGGCCGCTCGGTGGATCCGGCGGAGACCGCGCGAGCGCTGGAGCAAGTGCGTGCCGTGCTGTCACCCTATCTCGCGCCAGTCCGCCCTGCGGACATCCTCGTCACTTTAGCCGGCATGAACGCCGTCGCTGCCGGCCTCGCCGCCGTGAACGATGTGCAACGTCCACGCGGCAAGCGGGTGTGGATTCAATTAGGCTGGCTCTACGTCGATTCGACACGGCTCTTCGAGAAAGCCACCGATACCCAGCACGTGTTTGTGCCGGATGTAACCGACCTCGCCGCCGTCGAGCGCTTACTAGCCCAAGGGGATGTCGCCGGCGTCTTCACGGAGATCCCGAATAACCCCCAGCTCGAGACGGCCGATGTCTACGCGTTGCGGCGCCTTTGCGATCAGTATGGGGCCAAGTTGGTCCTCGATCCAAGTTCGGTCGGCTTGGCTTCGGTTGATGTCTTGCCGCCCGCAGACATCGTGTGCTCCAGCCTAACCAAATACGCCGCTAGCAGCGGCGACGTCATGGCCGGTGTTCTCGCCGTCAATCCGGACCGCCCAGATGCGCCCGAGTTACTCCAGAGCGCTCGTGCGTTCATCGATGCGCCCTATGCGGCCGATGCGCTGGCGCTGGCCCAGCAGATTGTAAGGATGGCAGCGGTCACCGCGCGGCTTTCGCAGCAGGCGACAGAGCTCGCGCAACGGCTGGCTCAACACCCAGCGGTGCGTCGCGTACGCACCGCGCTGACCACGGCCACGGCGAAAAATTACCAAGCCATGCTGCGACCCGGCGCGGGACCGGGTGCCTTGATTACGCTCGAACTCAACGCCGACCTCCGGACCGTCTATGATCGCTTGCAAGTGGTCAAAGGCCCGAGCTTCGGCCTCGAATTTACCTTGGCGACACCGTTCCTCTGGCTCGCGCATTTCTCGGAAGTCACGACGCCGGAAGGCCGCGAAGGCCTCCGCCGGGCGGGCCTCGATCCGGATCTCTTGCGCGTTTCCGTTGGGCTGGAGCCAATCGAAGAAATTTGGGCCGCGTTCGCGGCGGCCCTCAAAAAATAGGCCCACCGGTTGGTGGGCCTAGAGTGCGCGCTGCGGGTTTATCTTTCGCCCCGTTCTGGGTCGCCCTCGGTGGCCGAGTCTGGGTTGGTCGCGGTCTTCCCGGCGCCCGTCTTCTTCTCGGTGCGGGCCTTGAGCATCTTTTCACGGAAGGCATCGCGCTGCTTTTTTTGGATAATGGCCGCTTCGGGATTTTGCTTCGCCAGGGTCTCGTCGAAGGCCTTGCGGTAAGCCGTTTCGGATTCCGCGGCCTTGGTCCGGGCGTGCTTGTACTCGGCCGCCGTCTTCGCGGCAAGGGCGCGGTCGGCCTTGGCCTGTTGCTGGGCGCTAGCGATTTCTGGCAGTTCGTGGACCTGGCGCTTAGCAGTGTTCAGCTTAGCCTGCTCGGGGTCGACGCTGGTCGCCGGGTCGACTTCGGTTGTCCGCTCGGGCGTTGGCGGGCTGGCCTTGGCGGCGAGGAGCGGGCAGGGGAGGGCGGCGACCGTGAGGCCGGCCACTAGGAGGAGGGAGGTGAGTTTCATAGGTGGAGTGGGAACGGGCTTGAGGAAGTTCATAGGTAAACGATAGTGCAAGTGTCCCCCCGTAAGGTTCATTCCATGAAATTTCTCTCCCGTCTCCTCCTAGGGTTACTCCTCCTCGCTCCGTTAATCGCAGTGGCACAGAAGAAAGGCGGTAACCGCGTGATCACGACGACGCCTCTGCCGCAGGTGCCGGAGTTGCCCGACGCTTTCCCGCAGGTCCTCGGGACGCAGGTAATTGGCCCAGCTTACAAGTTCACGAAAGAAGATCCGGTCGTCGAGGGTGCGATGGTCGTGCAAAATCTCGGCTCCCGAATTCTCAAGGTGCAGGTGCCGCCGGGTCCGCAGCTGAACCAGCTGATTGCGATGCCGTTTACCCACTACCTGGTGTGGTTCCGCTCCAACGGCGATTGGAGCAAGGGCTTCACGCCCGAGATGCGCCGGCGCGAGTATAACGCCACGTATGCATTTACTAAGGACCTCCTCACACGTCGCGATACGACCGGCAAGACGTTCTTCATCGG
>CAIXHF010000189.1 GCA_903919185.1 uncultured Opitutia bacterium
CCCGCGGCAGGCGTAGTTTGCTTTTCAGAACCTTCTCCCTTTTATCACCCGCATGTCCTCTCTCTTTTCTCCGCTTAAAGTCGGTGCCCTCACGCTCCCGAACCGCGTGCTGATGGCCCCGCTCACGCGTTGCCGCGCCGAAGGCGCCAACGTGCCGACTGCCCTGATGGCCGAATATTATGCCCAGCGTGCGAGCGCCGGCTTGATCATTGCCGAAGCGACGACCGTGAGTCCCCGCGGGCACGGCTACCCGAACACCCCGGGCATCTACAGCGACGAACAAGTCGCCGGATGGAAGCTGGTCACCGATGCCGTCCACGCCAAGGGCGGCCGCATCTTCCTACAGCTCTGGCACGTCGGTCGCATCTCGCACCCCGACTACCAGCCGAACGGCGAACTCCCCGTGGCCCCCTCCGCCATCGCCCCGAAGGGCCAGCTCTGGACCGGGAAGGCCATGGCTGACTACGTCGTACCGCGCGCCCTGCGAATCGAGGAAATGCCTGGTATCGTGGCCGAATACGTCCGCGGGGCTCGCCTCGCCAAGCAGGCCGGCTTCGACGGCGTCGAAATCCACAACGCCAACGGCTACCTCCTCGACCAGTTCCTGCGTGATGGTACCAATAAGCGTGCAGACGGTTACGGTGGCTCGGTCGAGAACCGCGCCCGCCTCACCTTGGAAGTCACCGCCGCCGTCGTCTCCGTCTGGGGCTCCGACCGCGTCGGCATCCGCCTCTCACCGGGCGGTGTGTTCAACGATATGCATGACTCCGACCCGCAGCGCACGTTCAGCTACGTCCTCGGCGAACTCTCCAAACTCGAGCTCGCCTATGCGCACGTCACCCGCGTGACGGCCCAGGACATCGCGCACGGCGCCAAGGACGGCGTCGGTCCCCAGGAACTTCGCCACTGTTTCAAGGGCGTACTCATCACGGCCGGCGGCTTTGACCGCCCGCAGGGGGACGCCGCCATCCAAGCGGGCTGGGCGGATGCCATCGCTTTCGGCGTACCCTTCCTGTCGAACCCCGACCTCCCGCGCCGCCTCGAAAAAGGCCTTACGCTGAATACCCCCGACGAGAGCACCTTCTACGCCTCGGGTGCTAAAGGTTATAGCGACTACCCGTTCGCCCAGTAACGGCTCGGGCGACCTAGGGTCGACTTTCATGAACGAGTTTGAAGCCGCCGCCTCTGCGGTCGCCGAAGCATCCATCCACTTCCCTCTTCCCTCCCCGCACGGTCAGGGCTAGAAGTGCACAAGTACCTCCGGGTGCCCTCCGAGTCCACATGTCCGTCCCTCCTCCCATTCCGTCCCCAATCGAACGTCCGCACGCTCCGACCTACATCATCGGGCACAAGAATCCGGACGCGGATGCGATTTGTTCGGCGATGGCCTACGCGGCCTTTAAGGAAGCCTCCGGACAACCTGGTTACGTGGCGGCGCGTTGCGGTAACTCCAACGCACGCATCGACGCCATTCTGAACCGCTTCGGCGCCACGCTGCCGGAATTCGTCGGCGACGTCACCCCGCGCGTCGAGGACATCATGCAGTACGACCCGTATGTCGTCTCGATTGACGACACCTGCGCGCGCGCCCTCGAGCTCCTCGACCTGCACGACGTCCGTGCCCTGCCCGTCCTCGACCGCGAAGGACGCCTCGACGGCTACGTCTCCATCTTCGGCCTCGGCGACTACTTCATCCCCAAGCCCAAGCGCGCGACCGCGATGCGCAAGGTGAACAGTTCCATCACGGCCATCATCCGCTGCATCGGCGGGACCGAAGTCATCGCCTTTGACCAAGCCGCGGTCGACGAACTCTATGTGCGCGTTGCTGCCATGGAACTCGAGTCCTTCGGCAAGTCCGCGACGGTGGAAGGTATCCCGAACAATAAGAGTATCATCGTCGTGGGCGACCGCGATGATGTGCATCGCCGGGCCATCAGCATGGGCGTGCGCCTCATCATCGTCACCGGCGGCCACCGCATGAAGGCGGAGACCCTCGCCCTCGCCAAGGACGCTAAAGTCTCGGTCGCCTACGCCGACACCGATAGCGCCACCACGGCTTGGGCCGTGCGGGCCGCCACGCTCATCAGCGGCCTCGTCCAACGCGATGCCCCTCGTTTCAGCCCGCAGGAGAAGCTCGGGGTCATCCGCCGGCGCATCATCCAGTCCAATGCGTTGATTTACCATGTCATCGACGAGGACGCCCGCCTCGTCGGCGTGTTCTCGAAGTCTGATATCCTCAAGCCTGTGCGCACCCGCCTGGTGCTCGTCGACCACAACGAGCTCTCGCAGGCCGTCGATGGAGCCAACGAGGTTGAAATCGCCGAAGTCGTCGACCACCACCGCCTCGGCAACCCGCACACCACGCAGCCGATTCTCTTCATAAACCGCCCGCTGGGTTCGACTTGCTCGATTGTGGCCGACATGTTCCAGACCGCTGGGCTCACGCCCAGCCCGCAGATCGCCGGCCTCATGATGTGCGGTATCATCTCGGACACCCTGCTCCTCCAAAGCCCGACGACCACGCCGCTGGACGTTTCACTGCTGGCTTGGTTGACGCGCATCGCCGACGCCGACCCGCGCGCGCTCGCCGATATGATCTTCAACACCGGCTCCGTACTCTCGTCGCTCCCCCCCGACGCCGCCGTCCGGGCCGACTGCAAGCTCTACAACGAAGGCGATAAGCGCTTCTCCGTGGCTCAGGTCGAAGAGCTCGGTTTCAATAACTTCTGGAAGTGCAGCGATAGCCTACTAGAGGCCCTCGAAAAATACCGCCGCGAGAACGGCCTACACTTCACCTGCCTGCTCGTGACGGACATCGACACGCAAGGGTCGCTGCTCTTGGTCCGAGGCGACCCCGACATCATTCAGGGGATTACGTATTCGCCCAAGACCCCGCCGTATATTTTTGACCTGCCTGGCATCGTCAGCCGCAAGAAGCAGCTCATGCCCTTCTTAGCGGGCTTGCTGAACCAATCAGCGAACCAGTCATGAACGCCGAAGAAGCGATGCTGGAGTTCATGGGCCGCCCGGATTACGCGCCCATGAAACTCGAAGCCATCATGGAGGCTATCGGGGGCGACAAGTCCGACCTCCGCCAAATGCGGAAGGTCATCCCCGGCCTGATTCGCTCGGGCGCCATCGCCGTGAAGGACCGCGATCTCCTCATGCTCCCTTCGGTTAAAATGCTCCCCGAGGGTACGATTCTGTTCCGTCAGAGCGGCTCTGCTCGCGTGGTCTTCACGCCGGAGCCCGGCCAGAAACCGCGCGACCCCGTGCACATTGAAGCCAAGGACACCGGCGTCGCCCTCCACGGCGACAAGGTCGTCATCAAGCTCAACCAAACCCGCCGCGAACGCGACCACGAGGACTGGGGCACCGGCACGGTCGTCCGCGTTACCAAACGTGCGCTGATTTCCCTCACGGGCACCTTGCGCCGCACGCGCTTGGTCTGGTTCGTCGTCCCTGACGATCCCCGGGTCTCGCGCGATATCGTCGTCCGCGACCCCATCCGCGCAGGCCTCAAGCCCGTCCCGAAGGAAGAAGATAAGGTTGTCGTCCGCCTCGATGCCTGGGAACGCCGCAACATGAGCCCCACGGGTACCGTGACCGAAGTCCTGGGCCTCACCCACACGCCGATGGCCGAGTACCTCGCCATTCTGCGCCGCTATAACCTCAACCCCGAGTTTCCGCAGGGGGTCTCCTCCGAGGCTAATTCCTTCGGTTCTAAAGTCCGGGCGGACGACCTTTCCGGCCGCGAAGATTTTCGCGAGATCCCAACCATCACCATCGACCCAGATGATGCGAAAGACTTCGACGACGCGCTGTCGGTGCAACGCCTACCGAACGGTCACCTGCGCTTCGGCATCCATATCGCCGATGTCTCGCACTACGTGAAGACCGGCTCACCGCTCGACACTGAGGCCAAGGAACGCGGTAACTCGACCTACCTCGTCGGCACGGTGATCCCGATGCTCCCGCACGCACTCTCCAGCGGCCTGTGCTCGCTCGTCGAAGCCGAAAACCGGTTAGTCAAGTCGGTCATCTGCGAGTTCTCACCTGACGCCAAGCTCGTAAAGACTGAGTTTGCGAACTCGGTGATCTCGAGCCGCAAACGCCTGACCTATAAGCAGGCCTACGCTTTCCTGCGCGGCGACACCAACGAGGCCATCCGGGCTCTGCCCGCTCCACCGCCCCACCAGACGGGCTCACCGGGCCGACCGCTGGCCGAACTCACCGACGCCGAACTCGACCTCATCCGCGCGATGATTACGGACCTCTGGTCCATCGGCAAGGTCCTGCGGGCCGAACGCTTCCGTATCGGGGCCCTCGACCTGGACATGAAGGAGATCAAAATCTACTGCGACAAGGACGGCTGGGCCGACCGCACCGTAGTGGTCGAACACGACGAATCCCACCAGCTCGTCGAAGAGTTCATGCTCCTGGCCAATGAGACGGTCGCTAAGGCCCTCGACCAAGCGAAGATTCCGCACGTCTGCCGCGTCCACGACGAACCCGACCCCGAGAAACTGCAGGCCCTGCGCGACCAGCTCGCGGTGGACGGCCTCAAGGTCGGCGACCTCACCGAGCGCAAGGAGATGGTCAAGTTACTGGGACTCCTCAAGACGCGCGAAGACGGCTATACGATTCGTATCCAGCTCCTCCGCTCGCTCAAGCAGGCCTGCTACCGCGCTTCGCCCGACGGCCACTTCGGCCTAGCTAAGCGTCACTACTCGCACTTCACCTCGCCGATCCGCCGCTACGCTGACCTGCTCGAGCACCGCATCTTCGACGCCTACATCGCCAAGCAAGGCGTGGCCTCGGCCCCCAAG
>CAIXHF010000190.1 GCA_903919185.1 uncultured Opitutia bacterium
GCCCTGAACGCCAAGCGCCTTACGCATGGACGTGAGGAAGCCGACCGTGGGGTTGTAGGAATCCGTATCGAGCCACTCGACGTGGCGGAGCGCGGCGCCGGGTCGGTCGATGACGTGGCAGCTCCATTGGAACGCAACCTGACCGTACGGACGAGCGCCCGGCGCGGAGGGCAGGGCGCAGCGCGTGCCTTCGAAATCGAGGAAGAAGAGCGGGTAGTTCTCAGGCAGGCAGTGCATGAGCCCACCGGGACTGTAAGTAAGTTCTTCGGAACGGAACGGCTGGCCGGTGCGCACGGCGAGGATCTGACGTTTCCAAGTGGCGGCGATGGTGCCCTTGCCGACGACGTCCTCGTCTTCGAGGTCAGTCACGCGCGGGGCGCGGGGCGCCGAGGTGGCGATGTAGCGCTCGACCAAGCCCGGCTTGGAGCGTTCGAGGTTGCCGAGTCGGCTCAGTGTGAAGAGGTGGTGCTCCGCACGGGCTTGGGTGCCCCAGCAGGCATCGTAGCCAGAGGTCTGGCCTGGGACGTTGAACTCGCAGGCCTTGCACTTCAGGCCGAGCACGGGCTTAGGCCAGTGGCCGGTCTGGATGTGCCCTGACAGGCGTTCGGCGGCTTCGGCGATGGCTTCCTCCTGCGGGTAGCAACGCGCGACCGCCTCAGAGGCGTCCAGCATGGCGATCAGGGTCGTGGCGTCGCCGGGCTTGGCCTTACCCCGGTAAGTGACCTCTGGGCGCTTCCCTGGGCCCGTCTGGGTGATGGAGAAGAGTCCGCGGACCTCTTCAGAGCCAGCGGTACCGGCGATGTTGGGGACGTAGAACCAGGCACGGATGGTCTTATCAATCCCGGCGGCGCGGAGGGCGAGGCTGGCGACGTGGACTTGGAAGGCCAGGTCGACCACGTAGGGCTCCCAATCGGCCTTGAGGAGGATGGAAGCGTCGGTGGTGCCGTCGGACTTCGTTTCGGTCGAGGCGGATTTGATTTCGATGAGCTCGAGCGTGGAGCCGCTGACGCGGACCATGTCGGAGCGGGCCATCAGGTTCCCATGGGCGAAAGTGGCCTCATGGAGCATCCCATCGCCCGCGCGGATACGGGCGAGCGTGCGGGCGCTGGCCTCGGTCGCGCCTTCGCCTGGGACGTAGAGGTCCTCGCCGGGGTGGTAGATGCGGACCAACTTCTCGAACATGTAGCCCCCTTCGGCGAGCAGGCGCAGGTACTCGTCGTCGTTTGAACGTCGGGGCAGCGGCGGTTTGGTCAGGGCGTGCTGCAGACGCACCGGACATTCCAGCCCCAGCTTGAACAAAGATTTGGAGAGCACGGAAGAGGTATGGGGAAAGCGAAGGGGAAGAGACAGTGTAAAAGTGCAAATCGGAGCGGAGCTCGCCCGAAGGGTGCGAAGGTGCAAAGGTTAATGCCAAAATAGGTAGGGGCGGGGCAGGACAGAGGACAGAGTACGGATTACGGAGGAAAGGTAGGGACGTGGCTTCGCCGCGCCCTTGTTTGCTTAGGAGGTCAAGGCGAAGCCTTGCCCCTACCCGCGAGCGGAGCTCGCGAGAGGCAGCTAGGTTGGCACGCAGTGCTGTCCTCATTGCCTTTTCGCAACCCACAACCTTACCTTTCCTTAAATCAACAAAACACGAATCAACTTAGACTTTTCGTTTAACGCATCTTCGCTTCGAGGGCAGAGACGAGGGCTTGGACGGCGTCGCGTGAGTTGTTGTAAGACATTGAGCCAATCACATATTGAGCGGTCGCAACGACGCCACCGGTCTTGGCATCGGAAATCGTAACGGAAACTGTCCCCGGCACGGTGCCAGAGAGTACGCCTCGCCAAGTGCGGCGTACGATGAGTCGAGCGATATATTGGGGCTCAGCCTGGGCGGCGGGCCCTCCCTTGGTGCCCGCGATCACATTGAAGCCATGCGCGAATAGTTCGGTCTCGAGCGCCTTGCCTGTCTCGGTACTGTCTAGGACGGCTAAGCGTGAGGAATGGGTGAAGCCGCTCCCGGCGGAATAGGAGGCGTCAGCGGTGCTGCAGGCAACCAAGAGAAGACTGAGCAGGGTGACGGTGAGCGTGCGGTAGAGGAAGTGGGGCATGGTTGTGGTAGGGGAAAGAGGGAGGGTGTGGTAAAAACAAAAGGGCCAGCCCCGTGGGGGCCGGCCCTGTCGACGTCGAAGTGCTAAAGGCTTAGAAGTGATACGTCGCGCTGAGGCCGTAGCGGAAGTCGTCGTACTGCCCGATGTTCTTGCTGACGTGCGCGTCGACGGAGAAGTTTTGGTTCAGGTAGAAGCTCGGCCCGAAACTCAACTCGGTGAAGTTATTGGCATAGAGGCTGCCATTGTAGACCGTGAGGTTGGAGATGAAGTAGCGAGCGCGGGCTACGAGCGTCACGTTTTCGGAAACAGCGGTGCGGAAGCCGAGGCCTAGGCCAAACATGTGGTTGTCTTGGTAGCCGTCGATTTTCTGCAGTGCGTAGCCGAGTTCAATATCCACGGCCGATGCGGTGCTCGTGTGGATGCGGAAGCCAATGCCGACGCCGTAGTAGTTGTTGGAGCCGTTGTCGTCGGAGCCTCCGAGCGTGGCGACGGCGAAAAGGTAGGGGACGCGACCGAGGGCCACGGAAGCATCGATTCGGCCGGTGGAGTAGCCGTAGTCGCCGCTAACGTAGCTGGCGCTGAGTTGATTATATGAGCCGCTTAACGGATCGAGGGCGTCGCGGCCAGCGGCGCGAGATTCGAGGGTGAGCAGCGGGGCGGCGAGCAGGAGGGTGAGCAGTTTTTTCATGTCGAGGAAGGGTTAGCAGGGGGTTAAACTAGGTTCAATATTAAATACAAAGTATAATAAAACGTCCCTAGGGGCTTATTCTGTGATCTTGGAGCGGGTGCTCTCCGGGAGGGTGCGGATGTCGCCGTATTGGACGACGCGGCCATTGGTGAACTTCACGTAGTGGATATCCGTGTAGTTGCCGGGGGCACGGCGCCAGAAGGAGCGCCAAACCTTGTAGGTCAGGAAGTCCGAGCCAGCGACGGGGCTGACGTGGCGTGGCTCGCCCAAGACAGCCACGACCTCAGCCTTGGTCATGCCCTCCGTGACGCTTTCGATACGGCTCGGGCCGGAGGAGCAGCCGGAAAGCCAGAAGGTCAGACAAGTTAGGCAGAGGGTCAGGTAGGGGAGACGCATGCTCTTATTTATTTATATAAGGCAGGAATTGTCCATGATTTTATAACCCTAACCTGCCTAGCTGGACTGGCTCGGCGGGCGGTGGGGCAGGGCGAGCGCTAGCGGCGTCAAGAGGAAGGCCGTGAGGATGCCGAACGTCAGCGTCAGCCCTAGCCAGTGTAGCGCGGGCAAGGTGCAGAGGGAGAGTAAGCCGAATGAGAGCAGGGTTGTCAGGCAAGAAGCAATCACGCCAGCGAGGGCCGATTTGGAACGAGCGCCGCCTTCCCAGAGGAAGATGGAGTAGTTAACGCCAACCCCTAGTACGAGCATGAGTGCCATTAAACTGAAGACGGAGAAGGGCACTCCGCAGGCACCAGCTAGGACGGGTGCCCAGGCCACGCCGATTGCGGTCGGGAGAAGTAGAACCAGCGAACGGACTAAGCCGTAGCGGAGGCACAGGATGCCGAGGGCGAGGAGGAACGCCACAGAGAGCCAGAGCAACCCTTGGCGGCGGACGTCCCCCAGTAGTTCGCTGATCGACCAGATTTTGTCGACCAGACTGGCGCTGTCGAGATGGGTGAGCTGGGTGCGGAGTTTGGCATCATCCTTGACGCCGTGGAGGGTGATCACATGCCGGATTTTATCTTGGTGGGTAAAGCGCAGGTGTCGAAAGGCGGTCCCCTCATTGAGCGCTAGAAAGTCGGTCGGCTTAAGGAGCGCGGGCTGGGGCGCCCAGAAGTCGGGCGCAGGGATAAAACCAATTTCATGGAAAGCCGCCTCAAGGTTGGCGCGTTCCTGGAGGAGCGCCGCGCGATGCGCATTCAGCGTGGCGGTTTGTTGGGCGAACGAAGGCGTCAGGTCAGCCAGCGTGGTCCAGTGGGAGAGCAGTCCTAATTGTTGGCACTCGCGCAGCTTTGGGCGTAGCGCTTCCGCCGTTTGCAGGCAGGCCTCATCGGTGCCTGCATCTGGGTGTAGGAGGATGAATTGAGAGGAGGTTTCTGCGCCGAGGGCGTGTTTGACTGAGGCTTCTTCCCTGACTAACTTATCTGGGCGAAGAACAAGGCTACGTACATCGTCGTCTGAGGTGACGCGCCAAGCCAATGCGAGGCCCAAGAGGAAGAGGCCGCCGGCCATGTAGAGTGCAGCGTGGCCGAGTTGGGCACTGCCTTGGCGAAGGCGTTCGGCTAGCCGCTCAAAGTGAGCGGACACATGACCGCCGCGAAAGAAGTTGGCGGCGATGGGGCCGGCGAGAAGTACCGTCAGAAAGGCACCAGAAAGTCCGGTCAGGGCGAACACGGCGATTTGGCGAATGGAGGGTAACGGAACTAAAGTCATGGCGGCGTAGCCTAGTAGGCTGGTGCCTAAAGCCATGGTTAGGCCAGGAGTCACGCGATGCAGCCAGTTGGTCCGGCCGTCTTCTTGGTCGGATAATTTAGCCGAGATGAGTTGGATGGAGTAATCGGCTGCCTCACCGATAAGGCTCACTCCGAAGACGATTGTGACGAGGTGAATTTCACCGAATGTGCCGAGGACGGCCGAGGTACCAATCACTACCCCGGTGGCGATGCTCAGGAAGCCGGCCGCCAACATTGAGAGCGAACGAAAGATGACGAGCATCAAGAGCACTACCCCGATCGCCGAACCGAGACCGATGCGATCGGTATCCACGCGGGCACCCGTTTGGGAGGCTTCGGCATAGAAGACCCCTCCAAGCCGTTGAAGTTGGGCGTTTGGGTGCTCTCGTTTAAGGATGACTTCTGCTTGGTTGACCGCCCGGACCGCGGCGACCTGTGGGGCGTATAACTGGGCGTTAGCGGGGAGTTCTAGAATGACGAGGGTGGCGAACCCTTGCTCAACGGAAGTGGTGAGATAGCCCTCTTGCCAGCGGAG
The DNA here is from genome assembly GCA_903919185.1 of uncultured Opitutia bacterium. GTDB lineage: Bacteria > Verrucomicrobiota > Verrucomicrobiia > Opitutales > UBA953 > UBA953. The sequence goes on from CAIXHF010000190.1 coordinate 5,047, forward strand.
ATTCGCTTGGGGCCAAGGCATGGCTTTCAGCCAAGCGGTCGAGTAGCCGAAGGGGTCGTCGGAGAGACGAAAGGTGCCGGTCGTCGAAAACGTGCCGTAACTTCGCTGCAGGAATGCTTGGGTTAGGTTGGCGGGGCCGGCGGGGGCGAGCAGGGGGCTTGAGTTTATATAGAACCCAAGGACGCCTTTGATTTCCGGCTGGGGGATTTGGGCGAGGACGCGCGTGAAGGCGTTGGAAGCCTGCAAGGCTCGAGCAGTCGCGGCTGCCGCACTGATGGAGGCCGGCAGCGTGCGATCTACGACGAGCAAGAACGCGCGGTTGCCGCCGGCTTGGGCTAAGTGGGCCAAGGCAGCTTCCTCTGCACCATCTTGGCTCTCGCGAGGTAATAAGGAGAGCAGGTCTGACCGCACGGCCCCCTCGCGGCGGAGTGTCTGGGCCGTCCAGAGGGCCAGACCACCGACGAGGGCCACCCAAACGAAGAGCCAGCGCAGGCGCGTCATCGAGCGGCGTTAAATGCTTGGATTTCCTCGGCCGTCGCTGGGGGCGCGACACGGAACCCAGAGAAGACTAAACGAACGCGGCTACCACCAGCTTCTTCGACCACGATTTCTTCGAGGTAGGTGTGAAAGCGCAGGGAAATTTTCGAGATCGCTTCCTTTACTTGGGGGGGCTTGGGCGTGAGGGTGATTTGGAGCTCCTTGCCGTGGCGTTGCCCTGCCGCGGCGAAGAGGTCGGCCAAGGCGGCAAAGTCACCGGCGAGGACGGATTGAATCGTCTGACCAATACGGGCCTCCAGATTAGCGGCTGCTTGGCCAGGTCGGGGGAGTGGGATGACACGGGTCGATTGGGCAAAAGCAGGCTGCAGGGTGCGGAGGATGACGCCGTGTGGGCCGGAGACTAGAATCTCCCCTTGGGCGCGAAGCGGTTTAGTGACGTCGGGCAGGCTCTTTTCTTGGTTAAACTCGGCGCGCAAGGTCGTCGGTCGAGGCAGCGCTGCGAATGCGACCTTGCAGGCGGCCTCATCGAGGTTGGCCTGTTCTTGGGCTAAACAAAACGGAGCGAATAGCAGTAGAAAGAGGCTAAATATAATTTTATTAAAATGCATAACCATCAATAGTCTAACACTTGTAGAAAGTCAAATGACAGAAAGGTTTGCCAGCCTGCGCGGAGTTTCTTTGATTACGGCTATGTTCCCCCGCCTCCTCTTTTTCTTAGCCATTTCTGGCCTTTTACTAGGGTGTCACCACCGTGAAGTGCCCTTGGTTATGGCAGTCGATGATCTTGTCTACCGTAAGGCTACCAAGACGGATGCCGCCCACGAATTTGGAAGCCCTGTACGCTCATCCGTCGACGGCAACCGCGAGACTCTCGTGTTCATTCCGACGGTCAAGAGTTCACGCAAAACCATCACGAAGACCGTCAACGGAGTTGAGACGAGGGAGGAGACGGTCGTATCGACTCCTGGTAAGTTGCAGGTGACGATGATTTTCCTCTCCGGTGTCGCCGTCGGCGGTACCGTCGCCCCTGCCCATTAATTTTAGCCACTATCCTGTCATGCGATTATTTTCCCTGCTTCTCCCGCTTTTCGCCGCCGCCAGCTTCGTCGGCTGTACCTCTGTGACCGTCGAGCCGCTGACCCCAGGCGTGAAGGAAGTCTTGATTCGCGAGAACCCGAAGGTCTCGATGGGTGGGTTCCTGCCTTATGTGCGTAATAACTTTGAGTCTCGGGGCATTGCTACCCGCGTGATCAAGGAGTCGGACGCCGCGGGTGACGCTTACGTGGTTACCTACACGGGCCTCCGCTCTTGGGATCTCACCACTTATCTCTCGTCGGCCGAGTTTTGGGTGCATCATCGTAGCGACCTGGTGGGCCATGCGGAGTATCACTTGCGTGGTAAAGGCGGCTTGGCGCTGACCAAGTTCGAGCGAGTGGAGACTAAGCTAGACCCTGTATTTGCAGAATTACTCGTGCACTATCCACTTCGCGCGCAGCCACCTGCCAAGCCTTGATGTCGCTGAAGTTGGCCCAATCGCTCGTTATCCCGGTTCGAAATTGGTATTACTGGGAAGGCCTCCCAACGGAGCTTCCAGAGTTGAAGTCCGTTGACCCGCTCTTACGTCGCCGCTTAAGCCCGCTAGGGAGGGCAGCGCTCGCTGCGGCCGACGTTTGTGCACAAGGTATGGGCCCGCTGCGCGTGGTCTATGCCAGTCAGCATGGTGAGCTTGCGCGGACTTTGGGCTTGATGGAAAGCCTGCGACCAGAGGATCCAGATGGACCCTCGCCGACTTCATTTGCTTTATCGGTCCTAAACTCTACGCCTGGTATCTATTCCATCGCTCGCAAAGATACATCGCCAGCCGTAGCCGTATCAGCGGGGACGGAATCCTGTTGGTGTGGATTGCTTGAAGCGGCCGTGACGACGGTGGAGGAAGGGGTCCCGGTGCTATTAATCGCTGCGGACGCTCCCGTACCGGCAATCTTTCGGCAGGGCAGTCCGGATCCTTCACCCATTCGGGCGTTGGCTGTGCTCCTCGGTCCAGGTGGTCCACTGCACGAGCTGACGTTCAGCGAAGCGGCTTTTGGTGGGGAGGGCGACGCTTTGCCGGCTTTAGCGGCTGCGTTGCGAGTCGGTGGCGGTTGGGCCAGATCGGGCCGCGCTTGGAGGCTTAATCCGCATGTTTAATATCGGTCGATATTGGCGCATGTTGGCCACGGGCTTCTGCTTCCTAACCTTTACGACGGGGTCGCTATGTCTCTCTTGCGGTTTCCTTCCTTTGCTGGCGCTGGCCACCCGCGATAAAGACGCGTTGCGCCGACGGACACGTTATTGCGTGCAGATGTTCTTTCGCTATATGACGTGGTTGATTGAGGCCACCGGCTGCATGCGACTGAAGGTCGAAGGTGTGGAGAAACTACGGAACGCGGGCGGAGTGCTCATCTTTGCTAATCACCCCACGCTCATCGACGTCGTCGTCTTGATGGGCCTGATTCCGCAGGCTAATTGCGTCATTAAGTCTGCCCTATTTCGGAAACTCGCCTTGGGCCGGACCTTGCGTTCGGCGGGTTACGTCGAAAACGGCGAGCCAGATGTACTCGTTGAAGACTGTTGCCACTCGATGAACGAAGGCCGTCCGCTAATTATCTTTCCGGAGGGGACCCGGACTACACCAGGTGCGCCGTTATCTTTCCAGAGAGGGCCAGCTCACCTGCTGTTCGCCTCCCGGCGGGCCTTTCTGCCCGTCGTGATTCGCTGCCGCCCGGATGCATTACTTAAGGGACAGCCTTGGTACCACGTGCCCGAACGCCGGTTTGAATTGGAATTGAAGGTCCTCGAGCCAGTCCCGGCTAATTCGTGGGAAGCGACCGTCGTCGGTGAGCCGCGGCCGCTTGCAGTCCGAAATTTAACTCGCCATCTTGAGCTATTTTTCATGTCTCAAATGCTACCCGAAGACGCTCCATGACCCCTTTGCGCCAAGAGCTTAAATCGCTGATTATCTCCACCTTGGGTTTGGAAGCGGTTACTCCCGAAGACATCACCGACGATGCCCCTTTGTTCGCGGAAGGCTTAGGCTTGGATTCCATCGACGCCATCGAACTCGGTGTAGCGATCCGGAAGCGTTACGGCATTTCAATTGACTCCGAAGGCGGCGATCCTCGCCGCCATTTCGCATCGGTGAGTTCATTGGCGGATTTTATTGCTGCTCACCGCACCCTCTAAGAAGATGACAAAAGAAGAAGCACTACAGAAAATTAGGGAGATTTTTGCGAAAAACTTTTGCCTCAAGCCCGAGGAAGTCCTGCCGGCCAGCCGACTCTATGAAGAGCTGAAGTTGGATAGCCTTGATGCGGTGGATCTCGTCCTGGAATTGCAGGACCTGACGGGGAAAAAGATTAAACCAGAAGTCTTCAAGGCTGTAAGAACCGTTGAGGACGTGATTGGGATTATTGTTACCATCGAAGGCGAGGCCGGCGCTGGTCAATGAACACCCGGGCGGGCGCAGCGTTAACCTTCATTCTGTCGCTCGCCTTGGTTGCGTCGGTATTCCTCTTGCCTGCCCGTTGGCTGGCTCTGCCGTTGCTCGCGTTGGCTGGCACGATCGCCGTCGCTCCACGTTCATCGACGGGGCTTGAGCGGGTTGCTCCATTCCTGATGGCAGGCTTGGCTGCACTCGTATGGTTTTCCGAAAGTAGGCGTTTGGCTATGCTCTACCCCGTCATTATTAATCTTAGTCTTTACGGGTTTTTTTGGTATAGCCTGCGTGCCGGGCCGTCGGCTATCGAGCGCTTGGCCCGCCTTGAGAATCCGCAACTTCCGCCTGAAGGGGTGGGTTACACCCGCGTCCTCACGCAAGTCTGGTGCTGGTTCTTTGTGTTTAATGGGGCTTGCGCCGCTTTGACGGCATGGTGGGGGGAGCCTAAAATCTGGGCGTTCTATAACGGCTTCCTCGCCTATATCCTCATTGGATCCTTGGTTTTTGGGGAGCGTTTCGCCCGTCCGCGCCTCCTGGCTTGCTATCGGCGCCGCACCGTCGGCCGGGGGCTGGAAGGTTTACTGGGTGGTGGCCGTGCGCCGGGCTCAACTGTCTGCTTCCGTGGGAACGTGGCAGTGACTGTGGAGCAATTCCGCACGGAAGTCTCCGCGAAGGCGGCGCTGTTGGCCAACCTGTCCCCGACCTCGTGGGTCGTATCATCGCCGGATGCCTATCAGTTCACCACGGACCTTTTGGCCGTGTGCTTAACCGGCAAGCACGCCATCATCCCGCAGAACGATCAGGCAGCAACCTTGGCCTATGTGCGTGGACGCCACCCCGAGGCGGCCTGGGCCGCGGAACTCGGGGTCACCGCGGCGGCGTCCCGAGGCTGGAGTCCACGCGCCGGCGGGACGGTGTCTTTTCATACTTCAGGCAGTAGCGGTGAACCTAAGTGCATTACGCATGACTTGGCGGCCCTACTACTCGAGGCAGCCGCGCTGGAGGAACTCTTCGGCGTTCAACTCGGTTCGGCTCAGGTCATTGGGACCGTCCCGCATCATTTCATTTACGGGTCGATTTTTCGGATTTTATGGCCCCTGCAGGCTGGCCGTACTTTTCAGGCAGAGCCGTTGGCCGACGGCTATGCAGTCTTAGAGCGACTGCGGGGAGGTGGCGATTTCGCCCTGGTGAGTAGTCCTTCCCTCCTAGAGCGCCTACCTGCGGAAGATGTTCGTGGCTTGGCTGGTTTGCGGGCGGTCTTCTCGTCAGGTAGCCTGTTGCGAACTGAGGTCGCCTTGCGCTGGGCGGGCCCCATCGAAGTCTACGGCAGTACCGAGACCAGTGGAATTGCTTGGCGTCGCCAAGAGTTCGGCGGGGAAGGCTGGCGGACCTTGCCGGGGGTGACGGTGGCCTGCGACGAAGACGGTCGCCTCCGCGTTTCCTCCCCATACGTCGCGCAAGGCTGCGAATTCACTGGCGATGCGGTGCGCCTCCATCTTGACGGTACTTTTGACTTGCTGGGACGGCTTGATCGGATCGCGAAGGTGGAGGGGCGGCGCGTGTCCTTACCCGAGTTGGAGGCGCTGCTGGAGGCTCATCCGGACGTCGAGCGGTGCGTGCTGGTGCAGCCCGCCGGGGCGTCGCGCCTGGCTGGAGCCGTGGTGGTGCGTGCCAGCGCACATCAGGTGGATTACCAAGCCTTGAGCGTAGACCTTCGGGCCCGGCTCTGTGCCCGTCATGATGCCGTGGTTGCGCCGCGTCGATGGAAGTTCTTGCCGGCTTTGCCGGTGGACACCCGGGGTAAACTAGAGCAACGCCGGCTGTCCGCCCTCTTTGAGCCAGTGGCGAAGCCCATTCCCGCCGAGTCCTGTTGGCCGCAACTGCTACGGCATTCAGTAGGGGGGGGCGAGGTTGTGGTTTGGCTGCTGGTCTCGGCGGAGCTGCCCTATTTCGAAGGTCACTTCCCGGGGATGCCAATCCTGCCTGGGGTAGCTTTACTCTCTTGGGCGAAACTGTTCGATGGCTGGTTTTTAGGCGGCGGCGGTGACTATTTGGCGGTCGATAATTTGAAATTTAACGCCGCAGTGTATCCGGGCGAACGCCTAGAACTTACATTAACGCGGACGGTGGATGGCGCCTTGCGCTTCCGTTATGAGTCCGAAGGTAAACCTAAAGCTTCGGGCATCTTGGTGCCTGCGTGTCCTCCGCATGCTATTTAATCCCTGTTTCATTGTTCCCGCCTACAACCATAGCCGTGCGGCAGGCGGTACTTTGGCTAAGTTGGCGGCTTACGGCTTACCAGTGGTCCTGATTGACGATGGGAGTGACGCTGAAAATGCGGGCCTGCTTCGAGAGTTGGCGGCCGCTAATCCGCTGGTTCGTTTGCTCGTCTTGCCTGCTAACGTGGGAAAAGGCGGTGCCGTGATGGCTGGCCTGCGTTCTGCCTTCGAGGCTGGCTTCACGCACGGCATGCAGGTCGATGCGGACGGCCAGCATGACCTCACCGTCTTGGCGGAGTTCTTGGCGGCTGGCCGGGGAGAGCCAGAAGCCATGGTCTGTGGCTACCCAGTCTATGATGAGTCCATTCCCATGGGACGTAAACTGGGTCGTCACCTCACGCACTTCTGGGTGTGGGTTGAAACGTGGTCTTTTTCGATCAAGGACTCGATGTGCGGCTTCCGCCTCTATCCGCTCGGGGAGACCTGTGCCTTGCTAGATGAATGCGCTTTGCCCATGCGCATGAATTTCGACATCGAAATCCTGGTAAGACTGTATTGGCATAGGTTGCCAATGATTTGGCGACCAGTGCGGGTGACTTATCCAGCTGATGGTCGATCGCATTTTAAGCCTTTCCTCGACAATGTGCTCATCAGTTGGATGCATACCCGGCTGGTTTGCGCGATGCCTTGGAACCTTAGCCGCCGGTGGCTAGGGCGGGCGGGCGGGCATCCCAATCCCCACTGGTCGAAAGTCAAGGAGCGCGGCTCGCGCTGGGGGTTAGCGTTCACCGCTTGGGTACATCGGTATCTAGGTCGTTGGTTGGCCCTCCCTTTGGTGCCGCTCATCGTTACATATTTCTTTTTGACCGGACGGACAGCAAGACAGGCGACTCGCGGCTATCTTGAGCGTTTGTTTCGTTTTACCAACGGCCAATCCCCACGTCCCAATATCTGGAATACCTACAGGGTTTTCTTGGCTTTTGGTTTCTCCGCCCATGATAAATTGACCGCCTGGTTAGATCCGCGGCTCATCACTCGACTCGATTTTCCCGGAATCGACCTCATGCGTGAAGCCCGTGAATCTGGGCGGGGAGCTTTGATCATCGGGGGACATCTGGGGAACCTTGAGATGATGCGAGCCGTCGCCGCTCGCTATGGCTTTAAGGGGTTTCATGCCGTTGTTCATTTCGCCCATGCCGCCAAGTTCACGGGTGTCATCAAGGACGCCGCCCCGGACTCAGCCCAGGACCTTATTCATGTTAGCAATTTCGGCCCGGAAACGGCGATGCGACTCCGCGAGATTATCGACCGAGGGGAGTGTGTCGTGATTGTGGGGGACCGGACGTCTGTCAGTGAGAATGGGCAGACCGTGACGGCGGATTTCCTCGGCGAGTCAGCCCAGTTTCCGCGCGGCCCCTTTATCTTGGCGGCTGCCTTAGAGTGCCCCGTTTACCTTTTTTTTTGCATGCGTCACGAAGGGGGCTATAAGGTCATGGCGGAGAAATTTGCCGACCGGGTCTTGCTCCCGAGAGCCCGCCGGACGGAGGAACTGGCTGCTTTGGCTCGGAGGTATGCCCAGTGCCTAGAACAACTTTGTATCGCTCACCCGCTGCAATGGTTCAATTTCTTTGATTTCTGGAATCCTCGTCATGCCCCAGCCCCCAATGAAGCGCGCAAATAAAACACTCGTCACCGTCGGTAAGGCACGTCTGACAATCGACGATATCGTGACCATCGCCAAAGCTCGCCGCCGCGTTGGTTTGCCCAAGTCTCCAGCTTATCGTCGCCTTATTAGGCAGGGAGCGGATTTTCTACAAGCGGCCTTAGCGGATGGGCTTTGTGTCTACGGCGTGAACACAGGTTACGGTGATAATTGTACGACGGTGATTCCTGCGGAATTGGTGGCTGGTCTGCCCGATAACCTCATCCGTTACCATGGAGTTGGTACGGGCGTACCCTTAGATGGACCTGCCACACGCGCCGTCCTAGCTTGTCGCCTAAACTCACTCTCGTTGGGTTTCTCTGGCGTCCGCCCGGAGTTACTCGAGTTGCTGGTTGGTATGCTGAACCGCGATGTCTTACCGCGTATCCCCTCGGAAGGTTCCGTGGGTGCCAGCGGTGACCTGACGCCGCTTTCCTATGTGGCTGCAACCATGACTGGTAAGCGCCGGGCGAGTCATGCGGGTAAGATGATGAATTCGGCTACGGCTTTAAAGCTGGCTGGCCTCAAACCGTTGACCTTGGCGCCGAAGGAAGGCCTTGCACTGATGAATGGCACAGCCGTGATGACAGGTCTCGCCTGCCTTGCTTATGACCGTGCTGCTTACCTATCGAGGGTTGCAACGCGCATTACGGCGATGGTAAGCTACGCGCTAGACGGTAATCCCGACCACTTTGATCGCACGCTCTTCTCCGTAAAACCACATCGAGGTCAGCAGCTTGTTGCCGCCCGCCTCCGGGCTGACTTGGGGCCTCGGCGTTCAGCGGAAGCCTCGCGTATTCAGGATAGGTATTCGGTGCGGTGTGCTCCGCATGTCATCGGGGTGCTGGAGGATGCGCTGACATGGATTCGCCGCGACCTGGAGAATGAGGTCAACAGTGCGAACGATAACCCATTGATCAATCCGCACACCAAGCAGATCATGCATGGTGGCCAATTCTATGGTGGGCACGTGGGTTTTGCGATGGATGCACTCAAACTCGCGGTGGCCAGTGTGGCTGACTTGCTTGATCGTCAGCTCGCCTTGCTGGTCGATGCTCGCTACAGCCATGGCCTCCCTGCGAACCTCGTGGGAGTTGTGGGCGGCACCGCGGCTTTGCAGCATGGCTTCAAGGGCTTGCAGATCTCCTGTTCAGCATGGACTGCCGAAGCCCTCAAACTGACCATGCCAGCCACAGCATTCTCTCGCTCGACCGAGTGTCATAATCAGGACAAGGTGAGTATGGGCACTATCGCCGCGCGCGATTGCCTGCGCGTGCTTGAACTGAGTGAGCAAGTTTTGGCAGCGCTGCTCTTAGCCAGTGCGCAAGGCGTTGTCTTGCGGGCCGGCCTGCCGGGCGCCCGCCCGCCTAGCCTGGCGGTACGAGAAGCCGTGCGCGCGGTTGAGGCTGCACACGGCCGGCAAGGGGCGGATCGAGAGCTTGACCTCATTGTGGAGGCCTGTGTCGAGCGAATCCAGAATCAGCAGGTCCCAGTCGCGGACTAAGCCCTTAGCGAATTCGGTGGAAGACGAGAGAAGTATTGATCCCGCCAAACGCGAAGTTGTTGCTGACGATATGCTCGGTCTCAAGCGTGCGAATTTCCGACTGAATGTAGTCGAGCGGTCCACAGCTTGGATCTGGAGAGGTAAGATTAAGTGTCGGGGCAAACCAGCCTCGATTCATCATTTCGATGCCCCACCAAGCCTCAATGGAGCCGCAAGCTCCCAGAGTATGCCCGAGGTAACTCTTCATCGAGCTGATAGGCATCTTAGGTCCAAACACTTGGCTGGTTGCGGTACTTTCCGCGATATCACCTCGGTCGGTGGCCGTACCGTGTGCGCTAACGTAGCCAATCGCTGAAGCTGGTAGCTTCGCGTCCTGCAGGGCCATCTCAATGCAGCGTGCCATCGTGGCCGCCGTCGGCTGGGTGGCGTGAGCCCCGTCAGAGTTGGTGCCGAAGCCGATGATCTCGGCAAGAATCCTGGCCCCGCGGGCCAAGGCATGGTCGCGGTCTTCAAGGACGAGGGTGCACGCGCCTTCGCCGACGACAAGCCCATCGCGTGCTCGGTCGAACGGCCGAGGCGTCAGCGTGGGGCTTTCGTTTTTAGTGCTTGTAGCGAAGAGAGTGTCAAAAATAAGGGCATGCGCTGGAGTGAACTCTTCCGAGCCGCCGGCGACCATCATGGTCTGGCGCCCGGCACGAATCGCTTCGTAGGAGTAGCCGATGGCGTGGCTGGCTGAAGAGCAGGCACTGCTGGTGGGCACGATGCGACCTTTGAGCTCAAAGTGTAGGGCGATATTGACGGCCGTCGTATGGCTCATTGCCTGGAGATAACTGGTCGAGGTAATGCCTTTCGTCGAACCTGTGGCGAGTGCGTTACCACAGAGCCGGATGGGATCCATGCTACCGAAAGACGAGCCATAGGCCACGCCCATTCGCCCGTCTTGGATGCTGGCGTCGTCCGCCAGCCCAGCGTCCCTTAGGGCCGATTCAGTCGCGGCGACGGCAAGTTGGGCCACTCGACCCATTGAGCGGGTGTTTTTACGTGGCCAGTGTGCTGGCGTTGTGAAGTCCTTTACTGGGGCGCCAAGCCGCGTATTCATGTTCTCAAATATATCCCATTCGGGGATAACCATCACGGCATTCTGGCCCGCACGTAGATTGGCTTCGACCGTCGGCCAGTCATGACCGAGGGCGGTGATGCCGCCCATACCAGTGACAACGACACGGCGGCTCATACGAGGCCACCGTTTACGCCGATGACCTGGCGAGTGATGTAGGAAGCGGCCGGGGAGAGTAGGAACGCTACGACGCCAGCGACTTCTTCCTTGGTGCCAGCCCGACCCATGGGGATTGCGTGGAGGATGTGGGATTGGTCGATATCTTTGGTCATTTCGGTGTCGATGAGGCCAGGGGCGACGGAGTTGACCGTGATGCTTCGTGGCGCAAGTTCGACGGCGAGCGCCTTGCCGGCGCCAATCAGTCCAGCCTTGGCTGCACTGTAGTTGGTTTGACCGCGGTTACCGGTGACGCCAGCGACCGAAGCCAGTAGCACGATGCGTCCGCCATCGCGTAGGCGTACCATCGGCAGGACGAGCGGGTGAAGTGCGTTGTAGAAGCCGGAGAGCGACGTATCGACGACTTCGTGCCAGTCCGCTTGTTCAATGGCCACGAAAGTGTTATCGCGCACGATGCCAGCATTTAGGACGACGCCCCAGTAGGCGCCATGGCGTGAGACAAGGTCGGTAAGTGCAGTTCGGGAGGCATCCGCATCACGAACATCAAAACTGACGAGGTCAGCTTGACCTCCTTGGGCGGTAATTTCCTGAACGACTGTTTCAGCTTCCGCAATGCGCGAGCGGCAATGGATGGTAACGGTAAAGCCGTCTTGGGCTAACCGTAGGGCGATAGCCTTACCGATACCGCGACTAGAGCCGGTGACAAGGACGCGACGGGTTTTCATACGGGACGTTGCGAGATCATGTACTCGCGGAAATTAACGGGGCGGAAGACCTTAACGGTGGCTTGGGCCAAGATCCGCTTTGCGTCATCGTAGAGCGTGCCATCAAAAGCGCCGAAACCTTGGGGGTCTTGCACCTTCTCCGTGATCACGACGGTGACCGTTTTTCCCGCAGGAAAGTTAGGCTGGCTTGCCTGATAGCGCCGCGTGCCCAGTAGCACGCCAATTGGTGGGGGTGCCGTTGGGTCGTTTTCGTGTGAGAGCAGGCAGTTATGCGCGGCAATCGCTTGGGCGATGATTTCTATCCCCATGAAGGCCGGTAGTCCCTCGGAGCCCGCCCAATGTCCTGATGTTGGTGTAAAGCGGGCCGTGAGGCCTTGCGGTGAAAATCCAGTCACCTCATCGAGAAAGACCATGGGGAATCGATGTGGAATCAGGTCGGCAATCGTTGGAAAGGTGTTCATCGAGTTGGTCCAAGGATGAGGCTGACGTTGCTTCCGCCGAAGGCGAAATTATTGGTCATGCAGATACGGTGGGAAAGGGAGGGGAAGGTGCGGCCACGTTTTACCAGATTGAGCGCCGGTAGCGCGAGATCGGGCGAATCGTCCCAGACGTGAGGAGGCAGGATGCCCGTGGATATTGCCAAACAGCAGAACGCGGCCTCCAGTGCTCCTGCAGCTCCGAGGGCGTGGCCGGTCAAAGCCTTGGTTCCGCTGCACGGGACGCCGGCGGGAAAGACACGGTGCATCGCCAAACTTTCCATCTCGTCGTTCTTCTGCGTGCCCGTCCCGTGGAGGTTGACGTAGTCAATCTTGTCGGGGGTGAGTCCTGCATCGGCGAGCGCTGCACGCATGGCGGCTTCGGCTCCGCGTCCTTGAGGGTCAGGTGAGGAAAGATGAAAGGCATCACAATTCTCACCAGCCCCCAATAGTTCAATCGGGCCGGGTTCGCGGGAGAGCAGGAAGACGCCCGCACCTTCGCCGATATTAATCCCTTGGCGGTTCTTGCTCATTGGCAGGCAACGCTTAGGTGAAACCGCTTCAAGGGAGATAAACCCTTCGACGGTGGTCCTGCAGAGCGCATCGGCCCCTGCCACCAGCACGACATCGGCGAGGCCATGCCTGAGGAGGCGTCGGGCGGAGATGAAGGCGTTGGTGCTGGAGGTGCACGCAGTACTGATAGAGTAGCATGGGCCCTTGGTATGGAGTAACTCTCCTAGAAAGGCCGCGGGTGAACCGAATTCTTGTTTGGAGTATTCATAGTCTGCGCGAATTTCTCCGCGTGGACTACAGAGTAGGGCATCCTCCGCTTCAGCAATCCCTGAGGTGCTCGTACCTGTGATGATTGCAAAGCGCGTTGGGCCGACTTTTGCCAACTGGACGTGAATCGCAGCGCTGATGTCGGTGACGCATGCTTGAAGGATGCGGTTATTCCGGGTGTCATATCCCGGTACGGTCACTGGGGGGAATTCACCCGGGGTCATTCCGATAAAGGCTGGTTCGCTGTGTCGTCGCCAATGGGTGGAGACCTGCATGCCCGGGCTTTCGCCAGTGCGGAGTCCTTCTTGGAGCTCAGCTCGACTCCGACCTAAGGCACAGTTCGCAGTGAAGTCGTGAATGAATATGCGATCCCTCATGGCTGGCTAGTTGGTGACACCTTGATGGTAGTCTCATAGCGCGGCAATCGGATGAGGCGTGTGCTATTGGGGAGGGTTTCGACTTCGACTAGGGTCGAATGGCTATCCTTCAGGACTCGGCAGTCACCTTTGGTCGTCAAAGAGAGATCGCCCGAAAGCCCTCTTTGAGCTGAGTTGTATGGCCAAGTTGTGAGCTGTAGAATTGCTATGGGGAGTTCTGGCGCAATCGGTTGCGCGGTTGCTAGCGGGCCGCGCAGCGTGGCGGTCCCGTGCTCATAGGTGCAGGTTGCCAGCGTCGCAAGGCTCGTTGGGTCCATGATCGTGAGTCGGGTCAGCACCGGTGTGTTCAGTACGTGCGCTAGCAGTTTCTGGGTACCTTTAGCGTGCACCACTTCAATCTCTTGCCATTCATCGAGGGGTATGGCATCCGCCGCAGGTTGTAATTGATAGGTGCCGCCAGGAAGGCGAGTTTCGCCTGGAGAAAGGCATCCAATTAGAAGCATACAAATAGGGAGTATGCGCAGGGAGGGATGCATGTCGGCACCCTTGATGCTCTGGGGTTTGCCCGCAAGCAAAGTTGCGGGTTTTTATGCTAGATTATTAAAAGGTAGGGGCGTGGCAGGACAGAGGACAGAGTACAGAGTACGGATTACGGAGGAAAGGTAGGGACGTGGCTTCGCCGCGCCCTTCTATGGTGGAGGTCAAGGCGGAGCCTTGCCCCTACCCGCGAGCGGAGCTCGCGAGAGGCAGCTAGGTTGGCACGCAGTGCCAACCCTACCCGAGGCAAGGAGGCAAAGGAGGACCGGGGAGCGGGAAGTTGGTGGGCGAACGGACGCGACGCAGTCGCGCCCCTACCCGATGCAGCCCGAGGCAGCTAGGTTGGCACGCAGTGCCAACCCTACCCGA
>CAIXHF010000191.1 GCA_903919185.1 uncultured Opitutia bacterium
ACGACGGCCGCTTGATCGCCCGGATTACCGATGCCTACTAAGTGAGCGCGAAAGATGTATTCCCCTTCGCGCGGGGCGTCGAAGGAGGCCGTCAACGTCGCCGCATTAAAGACGCGCATTTGGTCTTCGGAGCGCCCGCGCGGCTGCATGTTGTAGCCGTCGACATTGAGCACATCGAGTTTCTGCTCCGCCGTCGGCATGACGCGCTCCGCGATGACCTTAGCCGCCCCGATGAACCGCTCCAAGTGGACGGGCGAGAACGACAGCACATCGCCGATATTATCGAACCCGTAGCCCGTGTCGTCGGCCGGGAAGTCGGTCGAGAAGTTGCCTTCGACGTAGCAAAGGTCGCGGACCGTGTTGTTATATTCGGTGCGGTTGAGGCGGCGAACGGTCACCTTACCTGGATCGACCTTCGCTTGGGCGACGGCCTGGTTGAGCAGCCCTTTGACTTGGGCCTGCAACGTCTCGATTTCGGCTTGGGTTGGGCGGGACTTACGCTCGGGCGGGGGCATTTCGCCGGCGACTACTTGGGTCACCAGTTGGCGCCACATCTGTTGGTCGCGATAGAAACCTTTCGCGTCCTTATGGAGCTCGAGGTTGAGATCGGCCTTAGTCTTGTCGTTGCCGTGGCAGCCATAGCAGTACTTTTCAAGGATGGGCTGCACCCCTTGTTTGAAGTCGGGCGGCGCCGCCGCGGTCACGCCTGTCCCCAGGCCGACTCCGAGGAGGAGGCAGGCCAAACGCCAGGGGCGGAGGGTGGGTGAGGTTAACTTCACGGAAATTAAAGACAAAGCGGACGGCCGTTGGTTGCAAACTTCGTCGGACGAGTTCGACGGCCCTCCGATGGAATAATAGGTATAAGTCTCTGTTTAACAGTTACTTAAGTGATAATAAGCCGCCTAAATGCGGGTGGAGGCCTCGGGTGAGGGGCTCGCGAAGGTCGCCGGCGGCCCAAATCGGCAAGATTCGCCCGAGGAAAAGGCGAGGTTGGACAAGAACTTACGAAACCAAACACTCCACTTGGGGTTCTAAACTTACCCACCCCTCCCCCTTTATGAAATACGTCCCCTCCTCCCTCCGTCAGCTCCTCCTTGTCGCTGGTTTGGCTGCCCTGCCGGCCTTCGCTGGTGCCGTCGATCTCGACGCCCTCGTGAAGCGCTCGCCCTTCGGTGAAGGCAAGAGCGCAACCGTGACGGAGAAGCCGAGCAATCTCGAATTCCGCGGCATGTATGTCGACCACGGCATCACCTACTTCAGTATCTACAATACCACGACTAAGCTCTCGTCCTGGGTGGCGCAAGGCGAGGCCCCCGCGGGGCTCGTCCCCGTCAGCGTGAAGAGCTACGACGCCGACACCGATTCGATCATTCTCGAGAACGCTGGGCAGCCGGTGAAACTCTCGCTCAAGCAAGCCGTCATTGGCGTGGCTCCGGCGGTTGGCGCACCGATGCCACAGGTCGCCGGCGGGACGAACTTCCAGGCTCCCGCCACGGAGGGCGGCTTTAGTCGCGGTGGCTTTAACGGTGGTCAACCGCCGACCGCTGAACAGATCGCGGCCTTCCGCGAACAGATGAAGTCCCGCGGGATGGATCGCCAGAACGGTGGTGGGGGTGCGGCGAACGCTGAAGGCGGGGCCGCTCCGACCGAAGGCAGTAAGCGGGAAAGCGGCAAGTACTCACGCGGCGGCGACACCGCGACCACCACTGGCAATGCGCCCAGCAGCAACAAAGACGACAAACGCAGCCGCGGCGGCAAGTAAAGCCTAACGACCCTTTCCTCACCCATGAACCGTCGACTCACCACTTCTGCCCGCCGCACCATGCGCAAGGGCTTCACCCTACTCGAGATTCTGATCGCTGTCGCGATTGTCGGCATGCTCGTTGGCATCGCCGTTACGAACATCGACAAGATTCTGGGCCAGAGTCAGGAAGGCGTCGCTAAGCTCTTCGTTAACGAATCCCTCAAGGCCTCGCTCGTGCGTTACCGCATCGACCTGGGCGATTATCCCACCACCGATGATGGCCTGAAGGCCCTCATCACGGCCCCCGAAGGCAAGCAGGACCGCTGGCGCGGCCCGTATGTGGATGCCAAGGGTGGCGCACTCCCGCTCGACCCGTGGGGGGCTGCTTACCAGTACCGCTACCCAGGCACAAAGAACACTGAGTCGTACGACCTCTTCTCGATTGGTCGCGATAAAATCCCGGACAGCTTGGACGACATCGGCAATTGGTAAAGTACCCGGACCAGTCTCGGGCGGGCCGCTTGGCGCGCAGCGGCTTCACTTTACTGGAGACGCTGCTGGTGCTTGGACTAATCAGCATGTTGGCAGCCGTGCTCATTGGCGGCTCCGCTTCGCTACTGAAGGGTACCGCCCGCGATGACCCGGAGTCAGCGCTCATGGCGCTACTCCAGACCGTGCGCCGCCAAGCCGTGGAACAAGCTAAAGTCATCGAGTTGAAGCCGGACATCGAGGCGGACGGCGAAGACGCCATTCTCACCTATGCCTGGCACAACCAGAAGGAAACCCTGCCGGTGTCGGGCGATACCCGGGTGAAGATCATCGCCCCCGAAGTGAAGGAAGCGATTTTACTCGGAGGACAGGTGGAAGAACGTGCGCTGACGCGCATTCGCTTCTACCCGGATGGCACCTGCGACCGCATGCGCGTGGAGATCATCCGCAACCAAGCCCGGCGGGTCATTCCCATCGACCCCTTAACTTGTGCTCCGCTGCCGGCGGAAGACGCTAAATGAACCGCCGCGCTTTTTCCCTCATCGAGGTCCTCGTGGCCTTGGCCATCTTCGCACTCGCGGCGGTCGGCTTAGGCGCGGCGTACACGAACGTCCTGCTCGGACGCCAAGCACTCAAGCAGTATGACGTCGGCGTGGAGGACATGGCCCGTTGCCGCGCGGCGTTACTGGAGACCGTCAACTTCGACGACATTGAAACTGGCGGCGATATTTACCTGCCCGACGACCGCATGGCGCGCTGGCAGGGCAAGGTTGAGCCCACCGAGGTCAGCGATCTCTTCACCGTCACGCTCAGCGCCGAGATTCAAAAGGAAACGGGCGGAGAATTCATCCCGATGAAGGCCGAGACCCGCCTCCTCCTCCGACCGACCTGGTCCACGGCCTCGGACCGTAAGGTCATCCGCGACGCCGCCAAGGCACGCCTCCTGCAAGAGCGCGGCTACGACGAGGCCACGGGCGGCACAAAATTCATCAGTTCACCCACCCCCAAGAAGCCCCTCGGCGGCGGTAACAATAACGGTGGCAACGGCGGCCAAACCAATGGCGGCGGCAATAACGGCAAGGGTAATAATAACGGTAAGGGCAATAATCAGGGCGGTAATAATGGTAAAGGCGGCCAGAATAATACTGGCGGCAATAACCAGGGGGGGAAAGGTGGCCAAACCGGCGGAGGCAATAATGGCGGAGGCAATCAAGGGGGCGGTAACACTGCGGGCGGCCGCGGTGGCAATACCGGTGGCAACGGCGGCGGAGCTCCCACGGGTGGCGGCAATACCGGTGGCGGTAATAACCAAGGCGGCCGCGGACCCGTCGCGCCCCTCCCGAAACAATGAGTCACGCCCGCGCCCAGTCTCGCGGTTTTTCGCTACTCGAGACCCTCGTCTCGCTGGCCTTGCTCGGCATTCTGATGGTCACGCTCAACACTTTTCTCTTTTCCATGAGCGAGCTCTGGGGAGGCAAGCGCGACCAACGCCTCTTTGACCAGCACGTCCGGGCGGCGACGCGCCAAATCCGCGAAGTCCTCGAAGCCTCAACCAGCGGACCGGGCGCCGTCGGCTTTGTCGTCAAGGAAGTCCGGGCGGCGGACGGCACGAATGCGGCGCGCATTGCCTTCACCCTGGCCGATGCTGGCCGCTTGGCCGACTGGCCCGAGGCCCCGCTGCCGGATGTCGACTTCTCCCTCTATGCAGACCCGGAGCGCGGGCTCATCTTGCAATGGCAATCGCGCCTTGAACTGGAGCGCGACCTCAACGATGTGCACGAAACGGTCCTCACGCCGTTTGTGACTTCGCTGGGCTACGACTACTACGACACTGACCTCCGGAAGTGGAGCACGGAAGAAGAGCCGGCCAAGGACGTCGCGGGCACGGCCTACCAGAAGCCGGCGCGACTCCGCCTACGCTTCGCCCGCGGCCAACTGAAATCGGAAATCATCCTCGACCTCCCCATCAAGCGCCCGGGCGCCGCCCGCCCATGAGGAAACGTCGTCGCGGCTCCGTCATCGTCGTCGTCTTGGTGCTCATCACCTTGGCCTCGCTGCTCTTGGCGCGCTTTATGGAGGACAACTCCTTAGAACTCGCGATGGCTACGCGCGAGGTCGACCGTTCGCGCCTGCGCGTCGAAGCCATGTCGGAGCTCGAGCTGGCCTTAGCCGTCATCGCGGAGATCCGCTCGATCGACCTGAACAAAGTCCACGACCCCGCCCAAGGCTACGATGACCCGCACAAGTATTCGGGCATTCCGGTGCGCGACGGCGTCGAGGTGAATTTCGAGTATGAAGACGAAAGCGGTAAGTTGCCGCTCTCGACCTTGGATAAGAACACCCTCATCCAGCTCCTCTACTCGCTCGGGCTCGAGCAGCGTGACGCCGAGCGCGTGGCGGATGCGATGGTCGCTTGGACCAGCAAGAAGTATGAGTCCATCGAAGAAGAAGCGACCGACGCGGCCTACCAGCGCGCCAAGCTCTCCTTTAAGCCCGCGCGTCGCCCGCTCCGCTCCTTTGAGGAACTCCGTACGATCGGCGTCGCAAAAGACTTCTTCTTCGACGAGGATGGTAATCCCACGCGGCTGCTCCAGGACTTCCAGCAGTGCGTCAGCCTCTACACCTTCGGCGACACCAACATCAACACCGCCTCGGATGCGCTGCTCCTCTCGCAAGGCCTCGATGAACGCCAGCTGGCGCTGATTCGTGACCGCCAGAATGAGCAGAAGAAGCGCGCCGCCGGCGTCCCGCCCTATTTCCGCGTCACGAACGAAGTCCGCCAACTGATTGGCGCCGCCGGTTCGCTGTCCCGCTTCGATGACGAAGTGCACCTCATGTGGGTGCGGGTGACCGTCAAGGAAGGACAGTCCAAGTGCCGCGTCAGCGCCCTCGTTGCCCTGCGCGAAGATGTCACCTTCACCGCCGCGAGTGCCGACCCGGACACGGCGACGAGCATCGACGCCTTGACCGGTACCACGACTGCCCGGACCTTCACCCCGACCACGGCCGCCTCGGCCTCTTCGACGGGCGTCACCGCCACGCCGACGACGGGCATGGGCCGCGGCTTCGGCGGCGGCACAGGGACCTCGATGGCGAAGGCCCCGACAGCGCTGACCCCGGGCGTCGTACTGAACGCTGCCAGCGCCGTGACCCTCGGGGGCCGCACGGCGAGCACGAGTATCAACTACCCTTTCCAAATTCTCGCGTGGAGTGAAGACAACGGGGCCCCCAAGGTGACCGCCCCGAAAGACGACGAAGAAAAGACCGTGGTCCGTCGACCCGGCCAAATGGCTCCCTCCACCGCACCCTCTTCCAAGACCAAATGAGCACTCTCTCCAACCTGATCCCCGGCCAAACGTCGCTGGGGGCGGCCGCCCTGCTCCCAGGCAACCGCTTCTTCGTGCGCACCATCGCCCTTGAAGGCGAAGACGCCGCGGGCCAAGTGGCCTTAGCACTCGAAGCCCTCTCGCCCTTCCCTGGGGAGCAGATGCTCGTTGGGCACATCGTCACGGAGGATGGTAAGCAAGCCTTGGCGTATGCCGCGCACCGCCGCCGCTTCACGCCGGAAGAAAGCTTCGCTTGGCCCGATGACTGTCAGGTCATTCCAGAATTTCTCGCCCTGTGCGGCGAACGTCCCACCGGGGCGGGGGTCCTCGTGCACCGTGGCGCCGAACGCCTCATCGCCTTAGCCTGGGATGCGACGAATCCCTTGCCCGTCGCGATCGGCGTCGCTGACGTCGCCGATGCCGACGAGGCCAGCCTGGGAGCCGAAGTCGCCGCCCGGGCCGGCCTAGCCGCCGATGCTCCCATCACGACTGTC
>CAIXHF010000192.1 GCA_903919185.1 uncultured Opitutia bacterium
GCGTTAAAGTGGCGGAGAGGATGGGATTCGAACCCACGATACCCTTTTGGGGTATACCCATTTAGCAAACGGGCGCTTTCGGCCACTCAGCCACCTCTCCAGGTCCTTCGTTAATTCGAAGGATAGTCAGTAATGGGGAGAGGCGGGCGATGGTCAAGGCACGAAGGAGGGTCGCGCGGAAGAGCTGTAAACAGGGGCTCCAGAGGCCCCGTTCAGTCGAACGAAGGGACTTTTAGCGTGGCTCCGCCCTGTAAGGCGGATTGATGCGCGATCATGCCGGGGGCGGTGAAAGCCACGGCAGCGTAAACGTCGACCAAGGGCTTGCGACCCTTGACGAGGGAGTCGACGAACTCGTGGGTAATGAAACAATGGGAGCCTTCATGGCCGCTGTCATGGCGGAGGGGTTCGGGCAAGAGGTCGGTCTTCCACCAAGCGGGCGCGGCATAGCGCTCGACCACTTGCGCGGAGCGGGAAAAGCCGCCGCTATCTTTCTCCGCGGTCGCCTTCGCACGGACGATGACGGGGCCACCGAGGCCCGCAGGGTCGGCCTGGTAGAAACTCATGCGGTCTCCGTAATAGCGGGCGCGCTCTCCACCCTTCTGCGCCCCACGCCACCAAACGGCCACGCGCATGGAGTTACCACGATTGGTCCGGAATAGCGCCGTCTCGTTCCAGAAAGGGTTCTTATAGGCGTTGTCCTTCAAGATGGGATCGTCGTCACCCCAGCCGTGGCACGAGACCTCAACGAGGCGCTCGCCCGTGATACCGAGCAAGTGCGCGGTACAATGAGTCGGGTAATGCATCGGCGGCAGACCGTGGCGCCAGGTGCGTTGGCCGTTTTCGAAGTATAGCGACTCGAGCCCCGGGTGATGGTACTCGGATTCTACGTGGAAGAGACGACCGAAGGCGCCTTCCTGGTAGAACTTACGCGCGGAGATTGTCAGCTGCTGCCAGCAACTAGTCTCGCCCATCATGTAAGTCAGGCCGGACTGCTTCACCGCACCCACAAGTTGGGCGCACTCGTCGAGGGTCATCGCAGCAGGGACCGCGCTGAGCACGTGCTTGCCCGCCGCAAGGCAAAGGAGCGTGTGCCGGACATGCTCAGGCGCCGGGGTGGCCAAGAAGACAGCCTCGACCTTGGGGTCCTTAATGAGCTCTTCCAGCGAAGGGTAGGCCTTGGCACACCGGTAGGTCTTCTGCAGTCCAGCGCGGCGGTCCGCACGGAGGTCGCTCACGGCCTCGACGATGCAGTCGGGATGCTCATGGAACTGGAAGGTCGCGCCGAAGCGGCCCCCCACGATGCCGACGCGGACCTTACGTGGCTCGCTGGTAAAGGGGACCTGAGCCGAGAGACTTAAGGCGCCAAGCACACCGAGGGAATTACACAGGAAGGTACGACGGGTGGTCATGGGGGTGGGGTTGCTCCTAGGTATAAGGCCGAAAGTAATAGGAGTCTAGAACGGAGACCACCGCGCCCGGCGATACGGGCGGGCGAAAGAGTTGAGGGGGATTGCTAGAGGTGGATTACAGAGTACGGAGTACAGAGGACGGAGACGCCTCACGCCACTCCGGGTCATCGTGGCGAAAGGAGCCCTTGGACATGGTGTACCTCAAGCCGCCTGGCTCGCACTACTCGAAGCCACGTCGCGACATATCGCCTCAGGAGAGGGTCATCGATTCTGCTCTGCTCAGGGACTTGCCGTCGTCTGCGACGATCACCGCACCGCGCCCTCCGCAGCATGGTTGAGTGAAATTCGTGCAAAGCTCGACTTGGGCACCCTGCTCATCGACGAACCGTTTGGTCGAGACTCAAGGCAAAGCCCGCTACTCCAACTTTGCGACCTTCTGGCTTACCTCACCAAGCAAACCCTCGAACCCAATGCGCTCTTCAGTCAGCCCCACACCCAGAGCATGATCAAGCGCTGCAACACACTCTTCGAGGAACGAGGCGTTACCATTTTCCTAAAAGAAGAAGGGGGCGCTTTCGCGCCCCCCTAAGAGGAATCTCAGCGGGTCTTAGCCGCCTACACACCTAACGGAAAAGTAAACAGGGGTGCGGGAGTGACAAGGGGAAAGCGCTGAGGGGGATTACTAGGGAAAGAGGATGGAGTATAGAGTGCTGAGTACGGATTACAGCGAACGGAGTACGGAGCGGCGGGCTTATTCCATCTGATGATCGGATTCCTGCCATCCGTCTGACCCTACCCAAACAAAAAGGGCGGCCCGGAGGCCGCCCTGGTTTGGCGTGAGGTCGTTATGCAGTCCCGACCCTTCACATGCACTCAGATCGAGAGCAGGAACTCGGAGAGCTGCTTCTTCTGGGCGGGGGTGAGCTTCAGGTAGCGCTCGCGTGAGACCTTCGCTTCACCGTCGTGCGCCAGAATAGCGGCTTCGACCGTGGTGGCACGTCCGTCATGCAGGTAGGGTGCGCTGTAACGCAGGCCCCACAGCGGCGAGGTGCGCATTTCGCGCGCACCGGCTGGTGACTGGACGATGCCATCACCGAGCGAACCCATGTCATGCAGGAGGAGGTCCGAATAGAGACGCACTTCTTTACGATCGAAGGCCGGATCCTTACTCGGGGCGGTCATCATGCTCGGGACGTGGCAGACGGCGCAGCCCGCGACCGTGAAGAGCTGCTGGCCAGCGGCGCCGGTCGGCGTGAGCTTCACACCTGGAGGCGGGGCCAGGAACTTCATGAAGTTCGCGACCTTCTCGAAGTCCGCCAAACCCGTCGCGGGAGCGTCCTCTGGATCCAGAACGAAGTCAGCGTTAGCGAGCTTCACCGCATCACCGTTCGGAGCGTTCTCCGTCGGGAAGAAGCGGTTCGTCACACCCATCTCATTGCGATAAGCATCCGCGGCGAAGGCCAGGACGCTCGTCTGCTGCGCCTTCCAGCCGAAACGACCCACGCGGGACTTACCGCTAACGATGTCGGTCGTTACGACCGCTTTACCCGTTACGCCGTCCATGGCCTGCTTACGGACATTGCGCAGGATCGCGTCATCCGGAATGGCATCGATTAAGCCCAAGCCAAAGAGCGGGGTTGAATTACGATGCACGATGGTATTGGCCTCAGGCGGCACGGTTTCCAAGGCCGCAGGCAGAATCGCCTGGTCCTGCAGCAACGAGCCCCCGAGCGCATCTAGGGAGTCGAACTTCCCGTTCTTAGTCAGGCCGAAGCGCGTCACATTACGAGCGCTCCCGCCGCCCGTGGCGCCGCTGCTATGGCAAGCGACGCAAGAGCTCTCGTTGAAGATTGGCCCGAGGCCGCCTTCGACATCTTCGGACTTTTCGAAGTCGGCCTTACCGTCGGCGAAGAGCTGCAACTGCTCGGCTGTCAAACCCGCGAGCGGGTCACCGAGGAGCGGCTTAGCCGGATTCACCTTGGGGATGGACGGACGGAGGACGGGCCGTGGGCGCAGCGCGGGCTGCTGTGACGAACGGTCCGGGTTGAGGTGCGCATCGTCGGCCACGACCAAGGAGGCCGCGGCAACGAGGGCACACATTCCGATCAGACGGGTGTTGATCATTGGCGTGTTGGTTTGGTTTTTACGGGAGCCCTGTGCGCTGCCCGTGAAGATACAATGACCGCAAACCTGCACCGAGTGAAGGCCTCTAGTGTTACTTTTGCCTTAAGAGAAAATGAAGGGGAATACGTAGGGGGACTGGTTGGCTGGAGTATCGTTGGCCAGGGGGAGGTAGGGACCGCGCCACGTGTGGTCCTAGATGAGTTCGGAGTTCAGACGACGGAGGACTGACCAAAAGAGCAAAGGGAGCTAAACGGGTGCGGTAATGAGGTAGGGGCGTGGCTTCGCCGCGTCCTCCTCGGCAGGAGTGCAAGGCAAACCTAGTTCGCGCTACGGCGAACTCAAATAGCTAGGTTGGCACGCAGTGCCAACCCTACCCAATCTATTAACGACTATAACCGCTGCAGTGTTAACGGACGCGACGCAGTCGCGCCCCTACCCGTGACCCACCGTCGGTTCCGCCGACGCAAACGCCCCAAATCTATCGATTAAGAGGGTTGGCTGCGGCGAGGGGAGCGTTCAACTTGAGGCGTACCCCTATGCGCTTCCTCCAGCAACTCGCCACCCTGCCCTGCCTCGTCGCGACCCTGGCGGCCAATGATGTCGGCCTCGATTCGGCCGGCCCGACGCGTTTCGGCGCGCGCTTCGAAGAGGTCGATGGTAAGCGCCTTGCCAAGTTTAACGGCGATAAAGGCCTGACGGCTACGTTCACCTTTGCTGCGGATGGTGAGACCACGGTCGCCGTACAGGTCACCCTCCCTAAGGACGGCAAGGTGAAGCTCACCGGCCGCTTCGCCAACAAGGCTATCAGCGGCGATGTCCAAGGTACCGGCCAGCCTCAGTGGGTCGAACTCGGCACTGCCCGCGTCGTCGCCAATATCCCTACAGCCCTTTCCCTGGAAGCCAGCGAGCGCAAGGGGAACGTCGTCGTCCATGGCTTCCGTTTTGGTGCGAATGCCAGCGCTACCCCGGCCGTGAACTTCAAGACCGCCTACGGCGAGAACAAGGAAGTCTCGATTGGCGACCGCGGTGGCCTCGGTGCCGCTACCTTCAAGGCCGACGGAATACTCCTCGTCCCCGTCGTCGTCGAAAAGGCGGGCGTAGTTACCTTTGCCGCGCGCTTCACTTTGGCCGCAGGCATCAAGCGGACGCTGCAGTTCACGACGACCGACGACCTTGAAGCCGTCCGCACGCGTTCCACGGTCATCGACCTACCGCTCACGGGCACGGGCAAGGTTACCCAATCTACGGACTTCTCGCTCAACTTTCCGAAGGTCGGCACCTATCTGATTGCGATCGCGAGCAAGGCCGATGGTGACGCCGCGCTGACCGTTAACGGCCTGATGATCACCAAGGGAACGAATGCTAACCTCTGGGCACTCCCCAACGGCAACGCCCAGTCGGTGCACTACGGCTACCCGGTGCCCAAAGGCGAAACCGCCCTCTGGGCCTACGCGGAAGCCAAGTCAGCCCCTGGCCCGGCCGCGACCTACAACTGCGTCCTCGGCTTCGGCCAGGGCTACTTTGGTTTCCAGCGTCGCGCCCTCGGCACGAACCCCGATGACCGCTGGTTCATCTATTCCCTCTGGGACAACGGCTACGTGAAAAATAACGTTAAGAACACTAACCAGGACCCCGAAGAACTAAAGAACTCCATCGTGCGCATGCTCGCCAAGGGCGACGACGTGAAGGCCTATGCCTTTGACCACGAAGGCTCGGGTGGCCATAGCCACCTGGAATACCCCTGGAAGGACAATGAAACCTACGCCTTCCTCCTGGGCGTGAAGCAGGACGGTACCGGTTCGATTTTCTCGACCTACGTCCGTGTCGACGGTGGCCAGTGGAAATTCCTGACCTCCTTCCGCCGTCCGAACACCAAGGCTAAGCTCGATGGCCTGTACTCCTTCGTCGAAGACTGGTCTGGCTCCTCTGGCCAGCAGAAGCGCGTCTGCCACTATTCCAATGTCTGGATCCGCAATACCGAAGGCAAGTGGGTCCAACTCCGTGAAGCGAAGTCGAGCGCCACTGCTGAACTTGGGCGCAGCGATTTTGACCACTACGTCGAAGGCAACGGCGTCGTCCTCAGCACTGGCGGCTACGGCGAACCCAAGGGCAAGCGCGGCGTCATCCTCCAGATTCCCGAAAGCAAGACCCCGCCCTCCGTCGACGTCGATAAGTTGCCGACGAAGTAGACGAAGACAAGTTGGCTAGTTGGCTGGAGTATGGTTGACTAGAGGTTGTGTGGCGGCTCCGCCGCGTCCCTACCTTAAGGGAGCTAGGTCAGCACGCAGTGCTGACCCTACCTCATAAATAATGGGCCTAGAAGGAATCGTGGATTGTGCTGAAAATGGAAGAGGCGGGCCTCCCGGCCCGCCTCTGAAGCACATAAACCTAAAATATCAGTTCGCTCCCTTTGAGGGCTCAAACCGACCCCTACATTAAAGAAAAGACCCCAGAACTAGGTAAGCCTAGATTCATAGGGTGAATACCCTAGGCTTGGAGCTGGGGGGGGGGGGACAAAGAAGCCGTGGAAAGGTGCAAATCGGCCGGCGGCCGGTGCAAAAGTGAAACCAGATTACAGAGTACAGAGGACAGAGGACGGGGGACGCTGAAAAGGGGGCCGGAAACCGGGGCGATGAACAGAGGGCGCGGTAAACCACGCCCCTACCCCACTGCATCGGGTAGGGTTGGCACTGCGTGCCAACCTAGCCTGTCTTTCGATTCCCCTAGGTCAGCACGCAGTGCTGACCCTACCTCTTCATTCCCCATAATGCGTCCAGAGGCGTAGGACCTTAACGGTCTTACGGGCTTTAAGCACCTCATAGACTAAGCGGTGTGTGATATTAATCCGGCGGGAATAGAGACCCTTCAGGTCGCCGACGAGGCTCTCGTAGGGTGGCGGGTTCCGGAAAGGATTGGCCGACAAGATGGCCACCAAGGACTCAGCTTTATCGCGCAGGCCCGCGCGCGCGATCCGCTTGGAATCCTTGCATGCCTGACGGGTATAGACGACCGCCCAGCTCACCAGGGTAACTTCCGCTTACACTTAGCAACGGATTCAGCGCGACCCTTTTTAAGCGAGGCCTTCATACCAGGAATCGCAGAGAGGTGCAGGGTCTCTTGCAGGCTGCGCCAATCGGACTCGGAGATCAGCACGGCGTTGCCGCGCTTACCCGTGATATGGACCGGCTCATGGGCAGCGGCATCGATAAGTCGGTAAAGCTGGGCGCGAGCCTTGGTGGCGGAAACGTGAGCCATAGAGATAAGCGTACGTAAAGCCGTACGCTTAGCAAGAACACCTTGGCCAGAGTGATGGTGGATTAAAATCATGCGTTTAGTCAGTCGGCACCCTCCTCGACCGCAAGCCAACGACCCTAGGCAGGATGTCTTAGGGAGAGGAGTCAGTGACGGGTAGGGACAGCATGGTAATCG
The DNA here is from genome assembly GCA_903919185.1 of uncultured Opitutia bacterium. Lineage (GTDB taxonomy): Bacteria > Verrucomicrobiota > Verrucomicrobiia > Opitutales > UBA953 > UBA953. Next base: position 6,963 of record CAIXHF010000192.1, read on the forward strand.
TGCCAAGGTGCAAATCGGCTGGAGGCCGGTGCAAA
>CAIXHF010000193.1 GCA_903919185.1 uncultured Opitutia bacterium
CTGGCGCTGCTACGTCTTCGTCGAAGGCGCGACCGGCCACGATATCATCCGTAACGCCGATCAGGCTTACCAGGCGGCCAAGGCCTTTGGAGCCTTCCAAGCCCTCGTCGCGGACCTCCCCGGCGGTCGTCTGGTCGAGACCATCCCTTATTTCCACCATACGCCTACCCGCTTCGCCAACTTCCAAGCGGCTTTGGCCAAGGATGCCCATGGCCGCGCCGCGCAAGCGCTACCCGAAATCGCCTTCGCCCTCGCCCGTGCCCACGAGGTCGGTGTTATTGCCGACGCCATGGCTGGTGGTGACATCCCCGAGCGCGTCACGCATAATGACACCAAGCTCAACAACGTCCTCCTCGACAACGCCACCCAAGAAGGCATCTGCGTAATCGACCTCGACACGGTCATGCCCGGTTCGGCCCTCTACGATTTCGGCGACTTGGTCCGTACCTCGACCTCTCCGGCCGCCGAAGACGAGACCGACCTCTCCAAGGTCACGATGCAGTTGCCGATGTTCGAGGCTCTCTTGAAGGGTTACCTCACCACCGCCGGAGGCTTCCTGACCGCCCGTGAACGGGAACTACTCCCCTTCGCCGGCAAGTTAATCACCTTTGAGATTGGCCTGCGCTTCCTGACGGACTGGCTGGACGGCGACGTGTACTTCAAAATCAAGCACCCGCAACATAACCTCGACCGCTTGCGGACCCAATTCAAGCTCGTCGAATCCATTGAAGCCCAGTTGCCGGCTATGCAGGCACTCGTCCAATAAGCTATGAAAGTCCTCGTCACCGGCGGTGCTGGCTTCATCGGTTCACACGTCGTCGAACACTTCCAAGGCAAGGCTGAGGTTATTGTCCTGGATAATTTCCGCTCGGGCCACCGCCGTAACTTGGCGGGCCTCCAGCACACCCTGATCGAAGGTTCGATTCTGGATCGCGCCAAGCTGGACGAAGCCATGCGCGGCGTTGACCAAGTCTACCATTTGGCCGCCATGATTTCCGTGCCGGAGTCCATGCTGAAGCCCCGCGAATGCGTGGACCTCAACGCCACGGGCACTTTGCATGTCCTCGAGGCCGCCGAAGCCGCCCAAGTGCGCAAGGTCGTCCTCGCTTCTTCCGCCGCCGTCTATGGCGATAACCCGACCGTCCCCAAGGTGGAGACCATGCTGCCTGAGCCTAAGTCGCCTTACGCCGTGACCAAGCTCGACGGTGAATATTACCTCGACCTCTTTCACCGGGAACGCGGCTTAGCCACCACGAGTCTGCGCTTCTTTAATGTCTTTGGCCCGCGCCAAGACCCGAAATCGCCTTACGCTGCCGCCGTCCCGATTTTCATCGAGAAGGCCGTCAAGGGCGAACCCATCGGCATCTTCGGCGATGGCGAACAGACCCGCGACTTCATCTATGTGAAGGACATTGTCGGGGCCCTCACCTTTGCGGCAAACAACCCGGACATGGGCGGGGTCTTTAATGTGGGCTATGGTCGCAAGATGACGGTTAAGTCGCTCGCGGAAGAGGTTATCCGCCTCACCGGCTCAACCTCCCGCATCGAGCACAAGCCCGAGCGCCCAGGTGACATCAAGCACTCCATGGCTTCCTCGGATAAGCTCCAGCAGGCGGGCTGGCAGCCGCGCCACAGCGTGGCCGAAGGGCTCGGGGCGACGGTCGCTTACTTTAAGTCGCTCAAGGCGTGACTTCAAACGGCACAAGGAGGTAATCCTCGGCGCCATCGCTGATATTCAGCCAGAGGTCATAGTGACCGGGCGGGGGCAGGCGTAAGCGGAAGGAAAGCGTCGGGTTAGCCTCGTATTCGCCGCCTTCCAACGACGGGTGCATGTGGGCGTAGCCAGTTTGGGTGGTCGCATCGCCAAAGAGGACCGCATGGCCCAGTGAGGCCATCAACGCCTGCAGCTTGAGGGGAGGAGAGCCAGCCGGGGCCGATAAAGTCACGCGCACCAAGGCGGACTTACCGGACTGGGTCGTCGAGAGGGTAACCGCCTTCACCTGATTGCGGGAGATAAGCGGAGGCTTGGGCAAGGAGCGCACCTCGAGGCTGGCGGTTGCTTCGGCCAGCAAGACGCGGCCGGCGCGGAGCGTCACAAAATCAACGTAGGCCTGAAAGTCGCCCCCCGGGTTTCCTTCCGTGAACCAAGTGGGCAATACAAAGCGCCAAGTGCCATCATCGGACGGGGTCGGGTGAACGTGGATATAACCCTTTCTTCCCGTGACCTGGCGGAGGTGCAAGTGGATCTTCTGCGTGTGCGAGATTGCGACTTCAAAGGGAAGGATCGGACGACCCTCATCACCGATGAGACGGAGAGCACCACCCTGACCATTGTCATTAAACGTCAGCTCGAGTTTCACTGGGAACTGCAAGGCCTTCGGTGAATAGAAGTTGGCCTCCTCATTGACCCCGCAGAATTGGACACCCTGCGAAATCACGGGCTCATGGGCGGCGTGCAAGAAGGCGCACTGCGTATCGGGCAAGGAGCGTAAACCGAAGAAAGCGACGACCGCCAGTGCGGTCAGGGCCCAGATTTGGCGTGCAGTGGTCATCGGGATTTAGAAGGCTCGGCGAGACGTGCAAAATACTCGGCAACCTCGGCGGAGTCAAACACCGCACCCTCGCGGCGTTGGATGATGCGGCCTTCGGGGCTGACAATCACCAAGGCGGCATTGTGCAGGATCGTGCCGTCACTCCGGGTCGTCAGGATGCCGTAATGGCGCATGAGATCCTTGATGTGGGCTTCCCGGCCGGTCAGGAAACTGTGCCGTTTAAAGTCGATACCATAACCCTGCGCATAGGTGCGGAGGACACCGGGGGTATCCACTTCAGGGTCGAAGGTGATGGTGACCAGACGGACATTCGCAAGGGCTGGCCGCTGGGCCAATTCGTCGGCCAGTTTGCGCATGGCCGACGTCGAAGCGGGGCACATGCGGGCGTTCTGGCAACTCGTGAAGACGAAGTTGATCGCTAAGGGAGCGCCGAGGAAGTCTTTCTTCAACTGGAACCGCCCATCTTGATCCCATAGGGCCATCATGGGCATGAGGTCATTGGCGCCGCGCATCACGATACGCCCACGCTCAAACGTATCCCGTCGCAGGTCCTCAACAACCTGTTGCTCCTGTCGAAGTTCCTCCGGCTCAGCCGAAACCACGCCTTCCGCCGAGAGCTTGCCGTCACGCTGGACCAAGGTACAGCGAACCTGCTTAGCCCAAGCAATTTCAAGGTCGCCGGGTTGGAGCGCAACGGTCACGAGGGTACCTGGCTTACCCGGACTTGGCGTAAAGCTTGCGGAGCGGCTCGCCGGTTCAAAACGGTTTAACTGTCCAACCTGCGTGGCTGATTCGGCCGCTACGAGGAGTGACATCGAGAGGAAGTAGAGGACAACTTTCATCAAAATAGTTTACCGGATTCGCCCAAGAGGAGTTGGACCATGCCATGTCGAACGCCGCGATGGGTCAGCTGGAAAGCTTCGGCGCCGGTGAGGTCGGCCAAGATACACAAAGTCAGCAACGCGGCTGGCATGATATCTAAGCGATCGGCGGGGATACCTGGTAAGGTCCGGCGTTCGGCCGCGGTCATTCGGCAAAGCTTGTCTTTGAGTTCACGGATTCGCAATAACGGCAGACGGCCGCCGACCGGGGGTTCACCGAGCGCCTCTAAATATAAAGCGATCACCGCAAAAGCCCCCCCGGCGCCTACAATGAGCGCGCGTTCGGCTACCTGCGGCGGAATGACTTCGCCCAAGCTCTGGAGAACATCCAAGCGAAAAGCAGCCTGTGCTGGCTCGCTGATCGGATCGGGGACACCCCCCAGTAGCGTATGCGTGAGGCGGACTGAGCCTAAGGGGAAACTCTTGGCTAACGTGCAACGCTGTCCGCGGATTTCCATCACCTCCAAGCTACCGCCTCCGAGGTCGAAGGCGAAGATATGTTGATAGCCAGCTAAGGCGGGATCTGAACGGACGCCATCCGCAGCTAAGCGCGCTTCCACCTCCCCGGAGACTAGCGTCAAGCCCAGGCCCGTCAGGACTCTTAACCTGGCGTCGAAGTCTCCGCGGTTGCCGCATTCGCGCAGGGCGCTGGTACCTAATAACACGATCGGATCAGCCTTCTGTTCGCGGGCGATCGCCACCAGCCGTGCCACGGCTTGGGCACCGGCTTCAAGAACCTCCGCCGACAGGATGATTTCACCAGCCGCAACCGGAAACAAGCGGACGGACTCAGATGCCCGCAGCACTTCGCCCCCGTTTTGGCGATCGAGGACCGAAACCTTGATCGAATTCGAACCGATGTCGACGACAGCCAGAGTACTCATTAGAATTTGATGTCGGCTTTCAGTCCCCCGAAGCAGTGAAAGTCTGCCTGCGTCTCGAAATCCTTAGTCCGTAAGCTGAGGAAATAAGTCCCGCTCAAGTGATAGAAGTGAAAAGTCGTTCCAACCGAAAGTTGGAGCACCACTGGCCGACGCGTCACGGAGCGTGAATTCACGAAGTTGGCTCCGTCGGTGGCGTAGTTGCGCACGACGACCTCGGTCTGCGCATCCAGGAAGAACCAAGACGAAATCATCGGACCATCCGTCGGCAAATTGAAGCCCTCGACGGGTTGGTAGGCGTTCGAATGCCGAATCGTACCATGACCCCACGAGCGATCTAAATCCCAGCCCCAACGGTACTGCACCCCCAGCACAACCTCGGTCCGCAGCGTGCCGAGCTGCAATTGCCCACGTGCGATCAAATCACGCAGATTTCGCTTCCCGCCATCGAGGTCGAAGCGACGCTTGAACTCGAGGTTTAGGTTCATGGCCGGCTCATTTGGCAACTGGGAATCCCAGCCGGCGGGGCGGGCAATCCCCACCAAGTCGTGGAACTTATCTTGGACGTTTTCTGCTCCAGAGGCAGGCCCGATGACGCCAAACTGGAGTTCCGCGGTAAACAGGCAATCCCGCCGACCGCCGCGCTCCAGAACGGTTCCATAACCATAGGTCAAGTAGAGCGCGCCCGAATACGGTAAGTCGGTATATGGTGGATTGAAGTTATTCGTATCAGCCGGCGTATTAATTTCCTGGGTCAACGCCCAGTAGTGGTTTTCGTCCGTATTGAAGGACAAACGCAGCCCCTGCGTGTAGTAGCGGTCCTTGTTGGTTGGGGCGAACTTGTCATTTTCCTCGACCAAAGAGAGGACCGTCCCAGGGCGCGGCAAGGGGATGGGCGTGTTCCAGACCAGCGGCAACGTCTGTGCGCCTAGTTTAACCGCAGCCATGAAGGCAATCAGGGGGAAGGACCGCATGAATCAGATGAGGAGCAAAGCCGTTTCAGCCAAGCGTCACAACGCCTTTCTGCTTGTGAACTATTCACCACCCAAGTATCTGACTGTCAGGATGTCGCAAAATTCTGCACGAGCGCCGACCGCCAGGATAGAGGTCCTGAGCGATGGGTTGACCCTCGTGGTCGTATCGGGCGATTGGACCATTCAAGACGCCCTCCCCAAAATCTCTTTCAAAGGGGATAGGGTCAAAGTCCAAGCGGACGCACTGGGGGCATTTGATTCGTCGCTTCCCGCCTGGCTCTATGGGCATTTCAAAAATATCCGCCAGTGCGACCTCAGTGCCCTCCCCCCTCGGCTGCAGTCCTTAGTGGAGATGGCCGAGAAAGCTACCCTCAGTTCCGATCGACCGCCCTCCCCTGGTTTCTTTGAAAACTTTGGTTCTTGGGGTATCGACAGCTCACACTCGTGGGGGCGGGCCTTTGACCATATCGGCCAAGTCTCCGTGGGCTTTGCCCGGGCTTGCATCGGACGTGCTCGGGTCAACTGGAGCGACTTCACCCTCCAACTGCAGACCGCTGGGGTGGATGCCCTGCCCATCGTCGCCTTGCTGGGCTTCTTGACTGGCCTGATCATGGCCTATGTGGGTCTTATCCAGCTTCGTCAGCTCGGTGCCAGTGTCTATGTCGCCAACCTCGTCTCGCTGGCTATGACCCGCGAGATGGGGGCCTTGATGACGGGCATCATCGCCTGCGGCCGGACGTCCACTTCTTTTGCCTCTCAGTTGGGCAGCATGAATCTTAGCCAAGAAACGGATGCCCTTCGCTCGCTCGGCATCAACCCCGTCGAATATCTCGGGGTGCCGCGCATCCTCGCCGTCACCTTGATGGTCCCTATCCTCGCCATTTTCGCCACCTTCGTCGGCATCTTTGGCGGGATGATTGTTGCCTGTGCGGGTGACCTCAGCATCGAACAATACCTCACGCAGGCTATCCTGGCGATCACGTTTAAGAGCTTCTTAGTCGGCTTCATCAAATCCATCGCCTTCGGCTTCATCGCCGCTTGGGCAGGGTGCTACCGTGGTTCGGTCGCCCAACGTTCTGCCCTCGGCGTCGGCGATGCCGCTACTTCGGCCGCCGTCCTCGGTATCACGCTCATCGTCATCGCCGATGCCTTGTTCGCGGTGATCTTTAACCTCTACGACTTCTGATGAACGACGTCGCCCCTATCCTCTTGTGCGAAGACCTCGTGGTCGGCCACGCCGGCCAAGCGGTCATGAGCGACGTTAATATCCGCCTCCCCGCTGGTAAGATCATTGCCATCGTCGGACCCAGCGGCTGCGGGAAAAGCACGTTGATGCGGGTCTTGGGCGGCCTCGACGAACCCATGGCGGGACGTTCGGAATTACTCGGCACTGACCTCGTGCATGCGACTGCGACCGAGCGTGAATCCGTCCTGCGTCGTTCGGGCTTTCTCTTTCAGGGGGCCGCCCTCTTCTCTTCTTTAACGCTCCGTGAGAACGTCGAATTACCGCTGCGGGAATTCCTCCCCATCCCGGCACATGAGATCGCCCAGCTCGCCGAGTATAAGTTAGCCTTGGTCGGCCTCGCCGACGCCATGGACAAGTTGCCCTCCGAAATCAGCGGCGGCATGGCCAAACGCGCTGGCATCGCCCGCGCCTTGGCGCTGGACCCGGCGGTGATGTTCCTCGATGAACCTAGCGCTGGCCTCGACCCGGTAACCTCTGGCAAGCTCGATGAGCTCATCCTGAAAATCAAAGAATCCTTCGGCACGACCATTATCCTGGTGAGCCATGAAGTGCCCAGCATCTTGCGGGTCGCCGACTTCTGCGTTTACCTCGACTCCGATACGGGCAGGATGGGCGCCTACGCGCCGCCCAAGGCCTTCCTGTCACCGGAAGCCCACGCCAAAGCCCACGCCTTCTTCACCCTCGCCCGGATATCCTAAACCATGAGACGCCATGCCAATAAGACCTTAATCGGCGCCTTCGTCGCGGGCGGCGTCGTGCTCTTTCTCGCCGCCTTTATTCTCCTCGGTGCCGGCTCCTTCTCCGGCGCCAAGCCGACTGCCTTGGCCTATTTCGACGACTCCGTCAGCGGGCTCGACATCGGTGCCCCAGTCAAGTTTCGCGGCGTGACCATTGGTAAGGTCTCGCAAGTGCTTCTGCGCACGGAGAGCCAAGCCCCGTCTGACTATTCCATCCCCGTGGTCATGGAGTTCACGCCCGACCTCCTCACCCGGCGCGGCCTAGACCAAGCGCTTGTCGATAAGAGCGGCCTACGCGTCTCCGTCGAAAAGGGCCTCCGTGCCAAGCTGCAACAACAGTCCGTGATCACGGGCGTGCTTTACGTCGAGTTAGACTACTTCCCTGATACGGCCTACAAACTACACGACACCAGGGGCATCCAAGCGGAAATTCCAACGCTGCCTTCTAACCTCGGGGCCTTAACCAAAGCTGTCTCCCAAACGCTTGATCAACTGAGCCGCGTGGACTTCGTGGCCATCACGAAGAAGGTGGATTCGATTCTCGGGCGTATCGACAAGGGGGCTTCCCAGATCGAGTTCGAGAAAATCAACGGCAACCTCGTCCGGGCTTCCGATAACATCGCTCGCATCACCGGCGACCCTGCTATCACCAAGGCGGTCGAAGACTTTTCGGCGGCGATGAAGTCCGTGGATTCCTTGGTCAAACGCCTCAATCAACAGGTCGACCCCGTTGCCGATGACATCAAGTCGATGGCCGCCGCTGGTCGCAAAGCCTTGGAACGTCTGAATGAGACAGCCGAAAACCTGCGCACCTTGACTAAGGCTGGCTCCCCGACGCGGCGCGAGCTCGACACGGCCTTGGCCGACGTCTCCGAGGCTGCAACGGCCATCCGCTCTTTGGCCGACTTCCTCGAGCGTAATCCCGAAACCATCATCCAAGGTCGGAGTAAACGCAGCGCTCCCGACAAGAAGATCGAACCTGCGCCCGAGATTCCCGCAACCAAATGACCTGGCGCCTCCTCACCATCCTGACGGCAAGCCTTCTTCTCCCTGGTTGCATCGTCTTCGATAAGAAGAGCGAGTCGGTGTCCTACCATCAGCTGGCCGCCCCGCAGGCAACTCCGACCGTCAAAGGTCCCTTACTCTTCATCCCCAGGGTTGCCCTGCCGTCCTCGGTCCGTCGCCCGACACTGGTGCTGATTGACGAAGCGAACAACGTCCAGGTGGATGACTCCCAACGCTGGGCCACCCCGCTAGACCGTGGACTAGCTGAGGCCCTCGGCCAGCACCTCGTCAAAAATACCGGCCGGCCCGTCACCAGCCAGGCCCCAAGTGAGAGCCACCTGGTCCTCCTTATCGACGTCGACCAATTTGCCCTTAACCACGGAACGGCCGTTCTCCAGTTACGCTTCCGGGTTGAAAACGACGCCGGGCACCTCCTCGCCGAAGGCCAAGGGACCTGGAACAGCCCTAAAGCCGATAAACCCGACGACTTTGTGCGCGCTCAGTCGGAAAATCTCGCCAAGGCGGCCCTCATCATTGGTAAAGTGTTGGCTCCCTTGACGACTAAGTCAGGGCCACCCAGATGACCGACCAACCTATCCACCGCCCCAACGGCTTCAGCGAAGTGACCGGTGAGATCTGCTTTGACCTCCCCTCGGCCTATATTCCGCATCGCGCCACTGGCCTGCTGCATCTGGCCCGCTTCCTCGGGAAGATCCGAAAGCACCTCAAAGGGGAGCTACCGAAGTCCTACCAACGGAACTTCTGTAAGGGCTTTGACCGTTTCCTCTGCGCCCACCTCGACGTCACTCCGGAAGCCGTCATCCAATGCGTACGTGAAGCCCAAGACGAAGCTGACCTCGACGCTCGCCTCCTCGCCATTTTCCCCAAGGACCTGCTCGTCCATAAATGGAACCGCGAGCTCGTCCAAAAAGGCATGAGCGAAATGGGTCGCGAAGCCCTCGGCAACGCCAAGCGGTTAATGGGTGCGACCGAGCGGACCGACGTCATTTCTTTTGCTGACATGATTGATTTTGACGAGGGACGCATCCCATGAGTACCGACGAAGCCAACCCCAACCGACTGGTGCTACGCGGCATCGACGCGGTCATCGCCTGCATCCTGGAGCACCCGAAAGCCCTCCGCGAGGTGCATGCCTCCTCTGCGTTTGTCGCTAGCATGGCCCCGCACGTCATCGCCCTCGAAGCGCTCGGCGTGAAGCTGCGCACCTCTTCACCCGACGACATGTCGTACCTCTGCGAGGAGTCCTGCCATGACGCCTGTGCGGTGACCATGCGTCCCGAGCCCGGCCACGTGCGCGTATCGGACTTCTCCGAATGGCGCGAGAAACACGAGACGATCGTCATCGCCGACCACATTACTCGCCCAGCGGACTTGGCGGCCATCGCCCGGACCATGAGCGCCTTTGGGATTCATCGGCTGCTGCTTTCATCTGGCACGGAGAAGCTCGCGTTTAACGCAGAAGTCTGGTCCCTCGCCCGTGGGGCCATGGAACATGTCCGACTCATGCGCGCCGCCGCCCTCGGTGGTCTACTCAAACTCGTCGAGGATAAGTGCTGTATCGTTGGCTTCACGCCTGGCGTTGGCCGCAAGGTCGACCTCGGCACGCCCGTTCGCGTCCCAGGTCGGCACCTCGCTCTGCTCCTGAGCGGTACGGAAATCCATGGCGACCTCCAGCCTCGCCTAGACCACGTCTTCCGCTACCCCGGCCTCGTCAGTCGTCCCTCCTTGGCCCTGGCCGAAGCCGCCCCGATTGCTATCGCTTGGATTGCCTCCACGCCGCAGCCCCGCGCCGATGGCTTCTTAGCCCGCAAGCGTGCCCGCCACCTTAAGTCCGACACCCCACCCCCTCCTTCTGCCTAACCATGTCGTCCGTCCAGCCCCCCGAAGGCGAGAACGTCGTCTCGCTCCAAAACATCAGCCGCAACTTCCTGTCGATGCTGCAGCGCCAGCACGACATGCTGGCCTATAGCCTCGCTGGTCTCCGCACCGCCGACCCCAAGGCTTACGCTTATTATTCGACGGTTTCGCGCGTGATGCCTGCCCCGCAGGTGCACCTGCCGCACGATCAGATGTTGGCTTACGCTCGCAATCTCATGCTGCGTACCAGCATCAACGACCTGATCGGTCTGTCGGCGGAGTGCATGAATCACTGTCACTTGCTCTGCACTCTCATTCGGGTGCGCGGCAAGCAGCAACACGTCTCGCCGGATCTCGATAAACAGATTGCGCAAAAGCACGAGGCGTTTATGCGCATGAATCTCCAAGAGAAGTTCAATGAGCTCGAGGCGACTTTTGACATCATCTGCGACCTAGAAGATGGCATTTTTAGCCTCGCTGCCGCCCTGCGCGTCCTAGTCCGCGGTGGCATGGTCACCAACGATGACATCACGCCAGACGGCTCCCTGACCTTGGAGTTCAAGGCGATGAAGGACGTTGAAGTACCCAACGACTCGCCCGAGGACTTACCCGAGAACACACCCGTCGAACGCCCCCTCGGCCTCACGGGCACTCCGCAAGTGAACCTGACCGGTGGACTTAATAAGGCGACCAAGACGATCTCCAAACTTTCCGATACGCAGCGCACCTTCCGTCCCGGCGAGATGCTCGACTTGACGGACGAGGAAGTGCTCGGACTGAACATCACGGTCGCCAAGTTCTTTGATGGCCTCTTTCGCTCGGTCGAACACTACGGCCGGTCCTCGCTAGGCGACCCTTCTTAAGTCCGCGC
>CAIXHF010000194.1 GCA_903919185.1 uncultured Opitutia bacterium
CGCCTGGCCCGTCTCTTCAAGGAGTCCGTCCTGGCGGACGAAATCCCCGTCGTCATCGGAGCGCTGTTTAACCAGTACGCTAAGGAGCGCCAAGCTGGCCAAGCCTTTGGTGACTGGATCGACGGCGCTGCCGTCTGGCCGGTCGCCGCTCCGCAGGCCTAAGCCCGTTCCGTGCCGTCGCCGATGTCGAACCTCGACCCAGCCCGCCTGCCCGAACTCGACGAGCAGCTCACGAAGCTCGCTCCGGTCGACCGTCTGCGCTGGGCTTATGAGACCTTCGGCGACCGCGCCGGCATCGGCACCAGTTTCCAACCTGCCGGTGTGGTGATTCTCCACTTGGCGAAGTCCGCTGGCCTGCCCATCCGTGCGTTCACCTTGGACACTGGCCTGCTCTTTCCGGAAACCCTCGCCTTCAAGGCGCAGCTCGAGGCCAAACTTGGCATCCAAGTGGAATCCGTCCTCCCGGCCTTGACTGTCGAAGAACAAGCCGCTGCGCATGGTGCGGAACTTTGGAAGCGTGACCCTGAAAAGTGCTGCGAGATTCGGAAGGTCGACTCGCTCGGTAAGAAACTCTTCGAACTCGACCTTTGGATAGCGGGCATGCGTCGCGACCAGAGCACTGAGCGCTCGTCGACCCCGCTGCTCAGCCTCGCCGCCCGCCCCGACAATTCCGACGTCTGGAAGCTCAACCCACTGGTCGATTGGAGTCGCGAGCAGGTCTGGGCCTACCTAAAGGAGCACGACCTCCCACACAACGTGCTACACGACCGCGGTTACCGCTCAATCGGTTGCTGGCCCTGCACGCAGCCCAGCTCCGGCGCCGATGAACGCGGTGGCCGTTGGCCCGGCTTCGAGAAGAAAGAATGCGGCCTCCATACCCGCACCAAGAAAGCCTAACCTTTCGGTCGCTCGCGACCGCCTCTGGCCAACCAAACTCCAGCCAACCTGTCCCCTCTTTTGTAATCCCAATGTCCCGTAACGCCCAAAACGACCACCTCACGCGCCTCGAACAGACGTCGATTCACGTCTTCCGCGAGGCCTTCGCCAATTTCCGCTCCGTCTGCATGCCCTGGTCCATGGGTAAGGACTCCAACGTCCTCATCTGGCTAGCCCGCAAGGCCTTCTGCGGTAAGATTCCCTTCCCCCTCCTCCACATCGACACGACGTACGAGTTCCCGGAGATGTATGAATTCCGCGAGAAGGCCAAGGCCATCCACGGCATCGACCTGATTGTGCGCATCAATGAAGACGCCATCCGGCGCGGTATCGGCTACGCCACTCACGACCCGGTGACCGTCACCCACGAGCTCAAGACCGTGCCCTTCAAGGCTGCCATCGATGAGTTTAAGTGGGACGCCCTCGTCACCGGTATCCGGCGCGACGAAGACCCAACTCGGGCGAAGGAACGCTGGTTCTCGCCGCGCTCCGCAGAAGGCAACTGGGACTACAAGGACCAGCCGCCAGAATTCTGGGGTCAGTTTGCGAGCGTCGCTCCCGAAGGCGGCCACGTCCGCGTCCAGCCCCTCCTCGAATGGACGGAACTCGATATTTGGGAATACATTCGCCGCGAGAATATCCCGAACCCGACGCTTTACTTCGCCCGTAATGGCAAGCGCTTCCGCTCGCTCGGTTGCCACCCGATCACGCACCCGGTTGACAGCCCAGCCAGCAATATCGACGAAGTCATCGAGGAACTCAAACTCACTAAGGTTAGCGAACGCGCCGGCCGGGCCCAAGACCACGTCGGTCGCAATTCCATGCAGGAACTCCGGGCCAAGGGGTTCATGTAAGCCCTCCACCCGCACCGCCACACCACGCCAAACACCACCCCACCATGAGCACCTCTTCCCTTCCTAGTCCCGCCGCCGCACAGGCTGCCGCCCAAGCCGCCGCCGAAGACCAACGCAAGATGCACGTCGTCGTCGTCGGTCACGTCGACCACGGCAAGTCCACCTTCGTCGGCCGCCTCCTCAACGACACCGACTCCTTGCCGAACGGCAAGATCGAGCAAGTCCGCAAGAACTGTGCCGCCGAAGGCATGGAGTTCGAATATGCCTTCCTCCTCGACGCCCTAATCGAGGAACAGGAGCAGAATATCACGATTGATACCACGCGCATCTTCTTCCGCACCACGCAGCGTGCCTACGCAATCATTGACGCCCCGGGCCACAAGGAGTTCCTGAAGAATATGGTGACCGGCGCTGCCTCGGCGTCCGCCGCCCTACTCCTCATTGACGCCAAGGAAGGCGTCATGGACCAATCCCGTCGCCATGCTTTCCTGCTCTCGCTTCTCGGCGTGAAGCAGCTCGTCGTGCTCGTCAACAAGATGGACCTCGTCCAGCACTCGCAAGAGACCTACGATAAAATCCGGACGGAATATACCGCCTTTCTGAAGAGCCTCGGACTCCACGCCGTCCACTTCATCCCCATCGCCGCCAAGCACGGTGAAAACATCGTGAATCGCTCCACCAAGATGGCTTGGTGGACGGGCCCGACGGTCACCGAAGCCCTCGATGGTTTTGCCCACGAGGACGACCTCACCGGTCTGCCCCTACGCCTGCCGGTCTCCGACATCTACCGGTTCGACCACCGCCGTATCATCGCGGGCCGCGTCGAAGCCGGTGCTGTCCGCCCCGGCGACGAGCTCATCTTCCAGCCCGGCGGCCGTCGTAGCACGGTCCGCACCTTCGAAGACTGGCCGGGCCCTGAATCCCGTGCGGTCGTCGGTACCGGCGGTTCGGCCAGCGTGACGCTCTCCGAGCAGATCTTCGTGGAACGCGGCCAGGTTGCTTCCCACCCTTCCAACCAACCCCGCGTCGGCCGCGAATTCCGCGCCCGCATCTTCTGGTTGGGCAAGGAACCGCTCGTCCCCAAAAAGACCTATAAGCTCCGCCTCCTAACGCAGAACGTTGACGCCGTTATCGCCCGCATTGAAAAAATCACGGACGCCTCCACGCTCGAATCTATCCAAGCCGATAGCGTGCCGCGCGACTCCATCTGTGAAGTCGTTGTTCGGACCACGCACCCAGTCGCCTTTGACCTGCACCATGAGTGCGCCGTCACCGGTCGCTTTGCGCTCGAAGAAGCGGGCCGTATTCATGGCGGCGGCATTATCCTCGATGCGCACAAGGAACAAAGCGCCCGCGAAGGTAAGGTTACTGCTGCCGAACGTGGCGCCCGCTCTGGCCACGCCCCCGCGGTGCTTTGGTTCACTGGCCTCTCTGGTTCGGGTAAGTCGACTATCGCCGAACTCGTCGAGCGCCGTCTCTTCGACGCGGGCCGTCAGGTCTTCCGTGTCGACGGTGACGACCTCCGCACCGCGCTCAACCGCGACCTCGGTTTCTCCGCCGTGGACCGAGCCGAAAGCGTCCGCCGCGCCTCGGCGGTCGCTGGGCTCTTCGCCAACGCCGGGCACATCTCGCTCGTGACGCTCATCGCCCCCTTGGCCGCCGACCGTGCCAAGGCCCGCGCCGCGCTCAGCAATCACGCCTTCATTGAGGTCTTCGTCGATGCCCCGCTCGATGTCTGCGAACAACGAGACGTCAAGGGACTCTACGCCAAGGCCCGTCGGGGCGAGATTGCTGAGTTTACTGGCATCTCCTCTCCTTACGAAGCGCCCGAATCGCCCGAGGTCCACATCCGCACCGACAAGCTCACGACCGATCAGGCCGTCGACCTCGTTCTGGATGCCCTCGACAAGGTCCTGCGCTCGAAGGCCGAAGACTGGGAAGTGTAAGGCTGCGCAGGTCTCATCTTGGCTAGGTAATTCCCGTCCATTGACTCCCTAGGGGTTCCGTGCACCTTGGGAGTCATGAAAGTCCTGCACATCGATGCCTCCCCGCGGACGGTTCGTTCGGTGACACGCAAATTGACCTCGGCGTTTATCGGCGCCCTTCGCGCTAAATACCCGACGATCAAAGTCACCCATCATGACATCGGCCACCACCCGCCCGCATTCATTTCCGACGCATGGATGGGCGCCGCCTTCGCCCCAGCTGATCACGACGACCCGGCCATGAAGGGAGTGCTGCAGCACTCCAATGAACTGACGACTGAGCTCATTGGTACCGACATACTCGTCATCGGTTCACCGATGCATAACTTCACGGTAAGTGCCTCGCTCAAGGCTTGGATAGATCAAGTTGTCCGCACGGACATGACCTTCAAAATCACCGAAGCGGGCGTCGAACCCCTCCTGAAAGGAAAGAAGGCCATCATCGTGACCTCCCGTGGCGGCTTCGTCGCCGGGACGGCGTATGATTTCCAAGAACCCTATCTGCGCACCATCCTCGGTTTCATCGGTATTACCGACGTCACCTTTGTCCACGCCGAAGGGGTCAACGAAGGCGAAAAAGCCCGGGAGACCGCGATGACTGAAGCGGCAGCGAAGTTGGTCGAGATTGCGGGCGGGATTTAAAGGCTGAAGGAGATTACGGAGTACAGAGTACGGAGTACAGAGTACGGAGTGCGAATAAAGAGAGCCAAACCCGGCACATCAGTCATCGACTCAGTCATCTGAACTCGATTCAGGACTCACCTTACCGTCCTTCCCTAGTCCCCGCGCAGCTCCTCCGCTTACGCGTACTTCAACTCGACCTTCTTGCCGGTCTTAATCGATTCGTAGATGCCGTCGATGATGACCATGTCGCGACGGCCGACCTGGGCGGTGCAAGTGAACTGACCCTCATCGCGGATGGCGGCGCAGACGGCGTCCATGTGCCGCTGCTGCTGGCGGAAGACGCCGAAGTCGAGTTTGCCTTTCGCGGAGGTGGAGATGTTGAGACCGCGGTAGCTGAAGACCGGGCGTTCGCCCTTGAACCATCCCTTGGGCGCAGTGGCTAGGAACTCTGCGCGGTTGGCGTCGTAGCCTGACCAGACATCGGCCACCGCCCCATTGGCAAACTCGAGGCGGAACTCCAGGGCCTGTTCTACTTCGACAAAAAACTCGGGTTGGGTCTTGGGTAGTTCCTTGGCCGTGACGGAAATAGGGTTCGCGTTCGCGGCCATGCAGCAGGCGTGAATCGAATAAATACCCATATCCGTCAGCGCCCCGCCGCCGGCGAGCTTCTTCTCGATGCGCCATGACTTTCGGCGGAGCGTAAAACCATTGGCCGAAGTCATCTTCATGAATGGACCGAGCTCCTCCGTCTTGGCGAGGCGGACGAGTTCCTGGTGATACGGATCGTAGTGTAGGCGGTAGCCGATGGCCAAGCGCTTACCGGCCTTCTTACCCGCGGTAATCATGGTGTCGCACTCGGCGGCCGAAATCGCCATCGGCTTCTCGCAGATGACGTGCTTGCCCGCGCCGAATGCGGCGATGACGTTCTGGGCATGGATACCGGGCGGCGTGACCACGTAGACAATATCGATGTCCTTATTGGCGGCGATTTTGTCCCATTCATCGTAGCCGTAGACGGAAGTCTTAGCGAAGCCATGGGAGGCCGCGAGTTTCTCGCCCTTGGCACGAGTGCCCGTGATCCCCGCGACCAACTTCACATGGGCCGTCTCGAGTAACGCGGGAGCGAGCTCACCGTTGGAATAGTTTCCCAGACCGCAGAGGGCCAAGCCGAGTTTGCGCGGCTTAGGCTCGTCGGCCGCCAGGAGCCGGGGAGCGAAAGTGAAAGCCGCCGTGGCGGTGGCAAAAGTACTGAGGAACTGACGACGGGAGGAATGCATGGACATGGGCGGGAGACCTAAGGGGAATAGGGGTTAGGGGATGGGGGATGGGGATTTCTACCCGCCCAGCGAACGCCTGCAAGCCGGATGGGTATCCCTACCGGCGCACGAGGAAGACGGCCCCGAGCAGGATGGCGGCCCCCAGGAGACGGCGGGTCATGACAGCCCGGCCGACCGAGCGCTCGACGTTGCCGAACCAATGCCCGACGACCCAAACCAGCACGACACTCCAGAGGCCACGGGTGTTGTAGAGGATATTAGTGCGGGTGACTTCATTAGCCAAGGAAATGGCGAGGACCATGCCGAGACACTGTAGCCATAGCAACGACCCGCCCATCAGGGTCCACAGTAACGTGCGCCGCGGCAGAGCCAACAAGGGGGCGGAGAACTTTGGGACCAGGAGCCAAGAATACAGCAGCATCGAACCGAAGGCCAACGGAGCGAAATGGGTCATGCCGAGTTGCCCGACCCATCTTTGTGTCAGGATATCGGACGACGCGAAGAGGAAAGCCGCTAGACCACCGTAGAGTAAGCTGCGCAGAGCCCGTTCGCGGTCAGCTCGCCATTCACCACCGAGCAAGACCATCGCCACGCAAGTCATCAGCGTCGCCGCCCAGATGGCTGGGGTCAGGGCCTGACCCGTCGTGAGCGCTGCCAAGAAGGCGACGAAGAGGACCTTCGCCCCGAGGACTGGCGTGGCCACCGAGACATCGCCGCGACTGAGCGCCAGAAAGGTGAAATATTGTCCGGCAAAGAAGATTGCCCCCACAATGAGCGCTTGCAGGACAGCGATGAAAGTAAACGCCCCGCCCTGCCCGTCGTCGAAGAACCAGAACGACTGGAAGAGCGCCCCCATGGTCATGTTCACGACGAAACCAATGCGCCACGGCCCAGCCCCCGCCTCCGTCGCCCGCTTCAGGATGATGGCCGCCACGGCATAGCCGAATCCGGACAGCAGCGGGAGCAAGGTAGCGGTGGTCGGATCGAGGGTCACGAGGTTACCAGCGGGGAGTAAAACACCCTGCCGCGCAACCGCGGACTCACTCGTGGAAACGAATCCTCGGCTTCAGACCATCCTTCGGCTTCGCACCATCCTTGGCCTTCGGTAAGCGCTCGGGGTCGCTCAACGAAGCGCCCGACTGCAGTTCGGACTTCCCTTGCCACTTGCGGTCAAGGCCGGAGCTGCCTGGGCGAACCACTTCACGGCCCAACTTCGCATTCAAAGCATCCACGGCCTGCATGAGCCGCGCGCGGGCAGGGTCCACGGGCGGTCCCATCCCCGGGAGAGTCGGCTGAATCTGATTCGATGGCGTCAGCCCTTGGAGGAGAATACCCGCTTTTTTGTATAGGTAACCATCACGGCGGATACGGCGCAGGGCACGGCCGGCGGCGGCGCAGATTAAGCGGGCATCATCGGTGGGCGGATCGAGCGGCTCCATCGCATCGGCCTTATACTGCTCCTGATCAATCCGGTGCTTATTGGTGCCGAAGAAGACGACGACCGACGACGCGACTAAACGGTCTTCACGTAGTTTTTCGGCCCCGCGGGAAGCATGCGCGGAAATTGCTTCGGCTAGGTCGGATTCATCGGACACCGGACGGCCAAAAGAACGTGAGACCATGATAGTCTGGCGGGCGGCGGCGTCTTCGATGATTTCGTGGCAAGGAATCCCGCGTAGTTCCAAGGCCAGTCGCTCGCCGACGACCCCGGCGATTCGATGGATGAAGGCCGGATCACCCTCGGCGAGGTCAGCGGCGGTAAGGATACCATGGGACCGCAAGCGGGCGCCGAGTCCGGGGCCCACGCCCCAGATATCCTCTGCCTCGACGCCTCGCAAAAAGGCCCGGCGGCCCTCGATATCAAACGGCACGACCAAGCAACCACCTGCATCGGGGTCGGACTTCGCCCGTTCATTGGCCAGTTTGCACAGCACCTTCGTAGCGCCCATTCCCATGGATACCGCGATACCTGTGCGTTTCAGCACATCGGTGCGAATGCGCAGCCCCAACGCACGCGCATCGGCCTCGGGCATATCGGGGAAACCCAAGAAGGCCTCGTCGATTGAGTAGGATTCGAAGTCACGTGCATGCTCGGCCAGAACAGCCATCACCCGCTCGGAGAACTCGCCGTAGACACCGAAGTTAGACGAGAACACCTTGACGCTATGCGCCTCGCAGACGCGTTTTACCTCGAAGTACGGGGCGCCCATCGGGATACCGAGCCGCTTGGCCTCGCTGGAGCGCGCCACGACGCACCCATCGTTATTCGACAGCACCACGATGGGTACGCCAATCAATGACGGATTCAGCACGCGCTCGCACGAGGCGTAGAAGTTATTGCAGTCGGCGAGGGCGCGGAGCATGTCAGCAACGTCGCACCACTGCGACGACGACTCCCCAGATACGGAAACGTTCCCCGCACGGCAAGGCCGCCGTGGGCCAGTCGCGACTCTCGGCGCACAATCGCCAGGTGCCGTCATGGGCACGCGCCAAGCGCTTCACCGTGAACTCGCCATCGACCTCGGCCACGACCACGGCGCCATCCCGCGGCGGGGCGGCCTTATCGACTGCCAGCATGTCGCCGGGCATAATGCCCGCCCCGGACATCGACTCGCCTTCGACGCGCAGAAAGAACGTCGACAAGGGTCGCCGCACCAGGTGCTCGTTGAGGTCGAGCCGCCGCTCACTGTGGTCATCGGCCGGCGAAGGAAAGCCGGCGGCGACCTGAGTTTCTAGGAACGGCAAGGCCAGCGCCCACTGCGGGTCGAAAGGGATGGCATTCCGGATATCTACCATAAGGTGAACGGATGTTCACTTCATGGGCGGCGGAGGCAAGCCAGAAGCTGATAGGTAGGGTGCGACCGCGTTACGTCCGTTCGCGGGCAGGCAGAGAAACCCAACTGCTTTCTGTCTTGGGTAGGGGCAAGGCTTCGCCTTGCCCTCCACTCGAGGAGGGCGCGGTAAACCACGCCCCTACCTTTGAATGGCCAACGGACGCGACGCAGTCGCGCCCCTATCCCTATCCCCCATGCCCCATCCCCTATCCGCTACCCCCTATCCGCTATCCCCTATAAAAAGGCCCACGTCTTACGACGCAGGCCTTGATTAGGTGGGCTCGGCGAACGGCTTACGAAGCGGTCAGCGCAGTGACTTCGGCACGCACCTTCTCGGCCAGAGCGGTCGAGAGGTAACGCTCGCTCGGGCTACAGGCGATCGCGACGATGCGCTTGCCGGCGAACTCTGGACGCTTGGCGAGCTGGAGGGCGGCCCAGATGTTGGCACCGGACGAGATACCGACTGCGAGGCCTTCGCGGGCAGACACGTCGAGGGCGGTGGCGAAGGCGTCTTCGTTGGAGACTAGGACGACTTCGTCGAGGAGCGAGAGGTCACAATTCTTCGGGACGAAGCCCGCGCCGATGCCCTGGATCTTGTGCGGCGCAGGCTGCAC
The DNA here is from genome assembly GCA_903919185.1 of uncultured Opitutia bacterium. Taxonomy (GTDB): domain Bacteria; phylum Verrucomicrobiota; class Verrucomicrobiia; order Opitutales; family UBA953; genus UBA953. The sequence continues at coordinate 9,125 of CAIXHF010000194.1, forward strand.
GGGCTGGCCACTGCGGGTCTGCGTGATTACCGGGCTAGCCGAAGGCTCGACCGCGATGGCGAGGAACTTGGGGTTACGGCCCTTGATGACGGAGGCGACGCCGGTAATGGTACCGCCCGTGCCGACGCCAGCGACGATGGCGTCCACCTTGCCTTCAGTGTCGGCCCAGATTTCTTCGGCCGTGGTGCGACGATGCGCTTCGGGATTGGCGGGATTATCGAACTGCATCGGCATGAACGCCGTGCTGCCGATCTCTTCGCGAAGTTGCGTCGCGCGCTCGATGGCACCGCGCATACCCTTGGCCCCGGGGGTCAAAACGATTTCAGCACCTAGCATACGCAGAAGCACGCGACGCTCGACGGACATCGTTTCCGGCATCGTCAGGACGCAGCGGTAACCGCGAGCGGCGGCGACGAACGCGAGGGCGATGCCCGTGTTACCCGAGGTGGGCTCGACGATGGTGCCACCTGGCTTGAGGCGGCCGTCGCGCTCAGCGGCGTCAATCATCGCACGACCGATACGGTCCTTCACGCTCGAGAGCGGGTTGAAGTATTCTAGTTTCACCAGGATCTCGGCGTTGAGACCGGCGGTGACCTTATTCAGACGCACCAGAGGGGTACGACCGATGGTGTCGAGGACGCTGTTATAGATAGCCATTGGGGTTAATGATTAGTAGTTAAGTAATGATAAATGGATTAAGCTGAAGGGGCGTGCAAGAAAAAACCCGGGGGTACCGGGCTTGTTCTCAGAAAACTTAGTAGCGACGCTTGGGCGGGGGACCCAGGCGCGGGGCAGTATCACGCAGGCGAAAGATAATACGGGCCTGCGACAGGTCGGCCGGGCTCATTTCGACCTTCACGCGGTCACCCGGGTTAATGCGGATAAAGTTCTTCCGCAGGCGGCCAGAGATACGTCCCAGCACCACGTGCTTATTAGGGAGCTCAATCCGGAACATGGTGCCAGGGAGCACTTGCAGGATTTTGCCTTCGAGTTCGATCAGGGGTTCTTCAGCCATGCCTTGTATTCCCCTATCCATGCGCAGGATGGCGCCGAGTCAATCACTGTAGTAAGACCGCCTCCCCGCTTGCCTCCGCTGCCCAGACGGTGATTCTGCAGCGATGGAAGGAGAAAGCCCAACATCCCGCCCCGGCCTCACCTGCCCCTTTGAGAAGCTCCGCCCGTCCCAACTGGTCCGGGATGATGCCTTTTACATGGCTTTGGCGTTCAATCTCGCCGTGGACGCGTGGCGCATCGACGAAGTCCCGATTGGGGCCATCATCGAACGCGGTGGTGAAATCATCGCCGCCGCCCATAACGAGGTCGAACGCTCCAACGACCCGACCGCCCACGCCGAGATGTTAGCCATCACGCAGGCGGCCCATAAGATCGGTGATTGGCGGCTCAATGATTGCACCCTTTATGTGACTAAGGAGCCCTGTCCCATGTGCTCAGGTGCTACCATCATGAGCCGACTCGGCCGCGTGGTCTACGCTTGGGGCGACCCCAAAATGGGTTGCATGGGCGGGGCTACTTCCTTGCACGCGCTCCCCAAACTCAATCACCGCGTCAACGCCGTCGGTGGGGTGCTCGAAGCCCCCTGTAAGGAAATCCTCCAAGCATACTTTAATATGAAACGGGGCCGGGAAACCTCCGACCCGGCTTGACCCCGGCCGGGTTTCGTCATCGTTAACTGCCATGGATCGCCGCGACTTTCTCAAGCAGACCTCACTGTCTGCTGCAGCGTTCGCCGCCACTCCGCTCTCCGCCCAAACCTCTTCTTCCACCCCCATTCCCCCTTCCCCTCATCCTATGTCCTACACCCTCGCTCCCCTGCCCTACGCCCACAACGCCCTCGAGCCGCACATAGACCAGGCCACGATGGAGATCCACCACGGCAAGCACCACAACGCTTACGTGACGAACCTGAACGCCGCGCTCGCCAAGGAAGCCGGTTTCAATGGTGGCTCCGACGTCGACGCGCTCATCGCTGACCTCTCTAAGGTCCCTGACTCCATCCGCACCGCGGTCCGCAATAATGCCGGCGGCCACGCTAACCATACTTTCTTCTGGAACAGCCTCTCGCCCAACGGCGGCGACGAACCCGTTGGCGCCCTCGGCGAAGCCATCACCAAGGCTTTCGGTGGTCTCGAAGGTGAGAACGGACTCAAGGCTAAGTTCAAGGTCGCTGCAACCACCCGCTTCGGCTCTGGCTGGGCTTGGCTCGTCGTCAAGGCTGACAAGTCCATCGCAGTCACCTCGACCCCTAACCAGGATAGCCCGTTGATGAAGGGTATCGCTGACGTC
>CAIXHF010000195.1 GCA_903919185.1 uncultured Opitutia bacterium
GGGGACGACGTTCGACGACTTTAATAGCCATGGGTGTGTTTAGCCTTTGATGGCGTACCAGAGGAAGTAGGCGATGAGGTTGAGGACGGCAACGGGCAGGAGCACGCGCCAGCCAATCCGCATGACTTGGTCATAGCGGAAACGAGGAACCGTCCAGCGGACCCAGACGAAGAAGAAGAGGAAGGCGCAGAGCTTAAAGAAGAACCAAGCCACGCCGAAGAGGGATGCGATGAGGCCACTACCCACGGTCGGAACGCCTGGTACGAAATGCCAGCCACCGAGGAACATCACGATGAACAGGGAGGAACCGATGATCATGTGGCTGTACTCGGCGACGAAGAACAGGCCGAACTTAAACGAGCCGTATTCGGTGTGGAAACCGCCGACGAGGTCGGTCTCGGATTCCGGCATGTCGAAGGGGTGTCGATTAGCTTCCGCGAAGATACAGATGAGGAAGACCAGCGCGGCAATCGGGTGGTAGAAGATATTCCAGACACCCGTTTGAGCATCCACCATCGAGACGAGGCTCAGTGCGTTATCTTGGTCGGGCTTGGCGGTGGCGAGGAAGACTGTCAGCACGGACAGGCCCATCGCGAGTTCGTAGGAGATGAGCTGGGCTGAACCGCGGACGGCGCCGAGGAAGGGATACTTCGAGTTGGCGGACCACCCGGCGAGCGCGATGCCGTAGACACCGAGCGAGCTGATCGCGAACATGAAGAGGACGCCGATGTCGGCGCCGGGACAGAGCGTGATCACTTCGCCGGTCGGTAAGCGCCCGAACGGCAACATGACGAGCGCAAGCAGCGCAGGGGCGAGCGCGACGATCGGCGCCAGGATGTAAGTCGTCTTGCGGACGTGGCCTGGCAGTGGGTCTTCCTTAAAGAGGAACTTGAGTCCGTCCGCCGCCGGCTGGATGAAGCCGCCCTTTTGCAGGAACGTGCCAACGAACGGAATCCACGCGATGAGCGGGTGGTTGGTGCGGTTCGGGCCGACGCGGCCTTGGATCCAGGCCGACGCCTTGCGTTCGAGGAGCACCGCGTAGGCGGCGATCGACATCAGGATGACAATCGCGGTGAGCCCGCGGCCCGCGATGAAGTACCAAGCCTTGGAGAGGAGGAAGTCGTTGAGCAGCTGTTCCATGGTCGGCTTAGGCTTGGACGACCGGAGCGAACTTCAGCAGTTTGCCTTCAGGGAAAGGAACGGTGGACCAAGCAGAGCCGTCGAGTTGCACGCCGCCCGCAGGGAGGAGTGCACCGTTGAGGCCGGCGAGGGCAGGGATGTTGGTGGCAAGGTCGGACCAGATGCTGGTCGCCGCGTCGCCGGCGAGTTTCGCGAGTACGAGTAGGTCAGGCAGAACACCGGCCGGGCCGGGGACCGCTTGGGCGAAGGCTTGGAGGCGGAACTGGCAGTTCACGAAAGTACCGCTGCGTTCGAAGACGGACAGCACCGGCAGCACAATCTCCGCGGCGGCGGTGGTGACGTCGTGGTGCGTGGCGAGGACGACGCTGCGCACCTTCGCGAGCGTCGAAGCGGGCAGGCCGAAAGCGGTGACGTCTTCCCGGACGATGAGGACGGACTTCACTTTCCCCGCTTCGATGTCCGCCGCGAGGTCCTTCAGGTCCGCATCGGCGGCACGGTCGGTGAGGCCGGTGAC
>CAIXHF010000196.1 GCA_903919185.1 uncultured Opitutia bacterium
GAGCTTGTCGTCGATAATCTTGACGCCCAGCGCATGGTGAAGTCCGGTGGCGAAACGCTTCCAGCGGACATGGTCGAGTTTCTCGTCGAGGCCTTTCACTAACCAGACCTCCCCGGTCATGGTGCAGACGGCCGCGGAGCCGTCCTTGAAGAAATCCATCCCGGTGAGGAAGAAGAGCGTTCCGTAGGGATTCTTGGCGGGAGGCAAGAGGGTGTCGGTCGCGAACGGCTTTTGCGTGCCAAGCGACCCTTTGACTTCGATCCAGGAAGGCCACTGTGAAGGGCCCCCCTTAGTCAGGTTAGCCAGCTTCGCGGGCTCCTGCTCACCCACAAAGGCACCGGCAAGCCATTCCTTACCGTCCTTTGAGTAAGAAAAAACAACTTCATCCCCATGCCGATAAAAGCCATGGTACTTCCATTCCCCTTTGGGGGCGGCGGAGACCTCCTTCTTGGTCAGCTTACCCGCCATCTTGGCACTGTCCGAAAAACCATGACGCCCCGCTCCCAGTCGGATGAAGTCACCGGTCCACCGGACCGGGAATGATAGCTTCAACGGATCGAAACAAGCGGACTCATTCCCCTTACGCACGCATACGCCTTTGACGACGACGAGGTCGGCGCCGCGAAACACACCGCTGAAAAGGTTGCCCCGTTCAGCCATGTCCCAGCGTCCGTCCTTCCAGGTGACGGCATCGTTCTGATTCCCCCAATGGCCTTGATTGCCGCCATCAAGACCAGGGTAGACGGCCAAGAGCTCAGGCGTTGGCTTCTTCCCCATGGCTTCAATGGCCTGCTTAGCGTAGAAATCGAAGACCCGATCTCGGTTCACGAAGTGGCCGGAGGTCAGATTGTCCTCCGGCCGCAGGGGCGCCAGCGCTGGCTTGAACGGAGCCATGGGCGGCGCCTTGGGCACAAACTTGGCCTCACCGAGTTCGTCAAACGACCACAGTCCCAAAGTGATATCCATACGCTTACGCGGTCCCTTGATCCAAGTAGTGGGTTCGTTCGCCCCACGTGAGATACGAACGTCATCGATGACGCCGTCGCAACCGATGGTACCCTCGACGAGACGTCCGAGTCCGATTTGTCGCTGTTGAGCGGGACGAACCTTACCGGCCGCCGGCGGCTTTCGCTCCAAAATCCACTTACCATCGAGCCAGACCTTTACGGCCTCGTCGCTGAGGCTCACAAGGATGTCATGCCACTGACCGTCGCAGATATCGACGCCGGTATCGAAATCTCCCCCTCGACCGGGCAGATAGACGCTCAAGGCGCCTCGCTTGGCATGAGTATAGACTTCCCAATGCGCGCTCGCGGCCTTCTCGCTACTGGCGAGGAGAATGTTAAATGCGGCCTTACCATCCAGCTTCGCACGGACTTCGATGGTAAGTGGCCACTGTTCGAAAGGCACCCCACCCTCCGTGACCATGCCGCCCTTCAAAGCTTTCCCATATTCAGGAGACAACGAAGGCACCCCGCCGGCCGACTTTCCCGGCACAGGCGCAGCCTTTGGGACAGGCTTGTCAGACCAGGTGCGGTACTTGGGCTTAGGGCCGGGCGGAGCATCGTCCAACTGCGGCACGAGCCACTTAAGCCCATCGAGATTATCCAATAGACGGCCTTCGGCGTCTTCCTGCGTATGATTAAGGATGCCGATGACGCCGGCATAACCGCTCGCCCGGACTTGGCGCAGAACCTTGAGATCCTGGGTGCCGGCGCCGATCGGCAGGATCTTTCGACCTTTGGCGTCACCCCCGACGTCCATGCCGTTCAAGTTGACGCACAAGAGGTGCGGGAGCATGAGCTTGAGCGCTTCGTCCAAGCGGGCGAGGTGGTCATGGCCATGATGAAGGTTATAGACGATCCCGACGTTCCCGATGCGGTGGTACTGACGAAGGTACATGCAGACGGCTACC
>CAIXHF010000197.1 GCA_903919185.1 uncultured Opitutia bacterium
ACGACGCAACGGTCCGGCTTCTCGGCGTCGCGCAGGTCCTGCAGTGACTTGATCCAGCCGTGCAAGGCACCCGTCGGGAATTGATCGGACTGCCGGCGGAGGTTGGAGCGCTCCATCGCAAAATGGCTCCGGAAGACTAGATTGAAACCATCGACAAGGAGCCAGCGCATGGCAGCGAGTGTCGCTGAGTCGCCGATTGCTTCCAGAAAAAAGCAGGCCCGCCGAGAGGCGGGCCTGCGAAGGGCGAACTTCAGTCCGACTTACTGGCCAGCCGGAGCAGCCGGTGGGGCTTCACGCGGCGAGGAATTCGTCGGGGCCGCTTCAACTGGCTCGCGGTAGACGGCACCACCTGGGGAGAGGACGACTGGGTTCTGGAAGACCGAACCAGCGCGCATGCCAGGGTAGCTGCTACGGAGGGTCGCACCACCTGGGGACACGAGGTTAGCCGTCACGAAGACCGTGAGGTTCTTCTTGATCGTGGACTTACCGCTGGAGCGGAAGGCCGCACCGATGAGCGGGATGTCACCGAGGACCGGGACCTTGTCGCTGACGGTCTTCACTTCTTCACGGGTCAAACCACCGATGACGACCGTAGCACCGTCGAAGACGGTGACGTCGGTCGAGACTTCACGGGTGGTAAAGATCGGCTGGAAGAAGCCTGAAGGAATGGTGACGGTCGTGGAACCAGAGATTGCGACGGAGGTACCGCCGTATTCAACGAAGCCTTCGAATTCGGTCACCTTTGGCTTGAGGTTAAGAGCGATCGAGTCGTCGGCGCCGACGGTCGGGGTGACTTCGAGGGTCACGCCGACTTCCTGAACGGTGAAGTCCTGAGGCGTACCAGCCGTGATGGTCACACCCGCAGAACCGCCGCCCTGCTGGCCACCGCCCGTCGAACCGACGTTCGACTGGGTGTCACTGTAGGACTGTGGGTAGCGGAGTAGCTGGGCGATTTTGATGATGGCGGTCTTACCGTCGAGGACGGTGAGGCTCGGCGCGGACATCAGGTCGGAACCGCTGCTCTGCTCGACGGCCTTGAGGAAGATCGAGAGGTCGTAGGAACCGATCGTGCCGATCATGCCATTGTAAGCGCCCGCAGCACCGCTCCAGCCTGCCGCACCACCGAAGTTCGGCTCGCGGCCACCGAAGTTACCAGTGGGGAAGCTCGGCGGGTTGTTGGCGATGGGGGTCGTGGTGGGAGGCTGGGTGATTGTGATGGGGTTCCCGTTAACAATCGTGGTGGCGGTACCGCCAGCCACCGCGATGGTGCCGGGGCTAGCGACGGTGGCGGAGCCGAACACGTCATTGACCGAGCGGAGGTTAGTCTGTGCGCGGATGGTCTGGACGCCGGCGACGGTCTTGGACAGGCGCAGGTTGGTCGTGAGTTCGTTCAGGGAAGACTCGGAGACTTCGATGAACTTGGACTCAATGTGGACCTGCTTGATGTCGGAGTAGCGACGGAGGATGTTGCGGATACGCTCCAGGTTCTTGCGATTCTGGGTCACGATTAGGGTCGTACCGTCGTAGTTGAGGACCGCACCAGTCACTTCGAACGACACACCGGAGCGGGTCAGGAAGTTCTTAATGCCTTCGTTACGAGGGTTGACGTCGGTCGCACCAGCACCGGCGGTGGCGCCGCCGAACGGACTGGCGGTAGCGCCAGGCGTCGTGGTGGTCGGAGCGCCAGTACCGATACCAGTCATCTTCGTTTCCGCGGCAGAGCTCAGCGGGAAGAACTCGGTCTCGAGATCGTTCGAACCAGAGTCCGGACGGATTTCGATGATACCCGAGTTAATCGTGTAAGTGAAGTTGACCTGCTTGGTGATGAGATCGATCGCCTTCTCCAGGGTGACGTTACGGAGTGTCATGTTAACCGACGGATTCTTGCGGTCCGGGTCGATGACAAACATGTTTACACCCTTGTTCTCCTTGTCGTACGACTGGGAAACGATGGTCAGTTGGGCGATAGCGCGGTCGAATGGCAGGTCACGGATGTTGATTTCAGGAACGGTGATCGAGCGGAGCTTATCGAGGACGGGGTCAGAGGTAGCGATACCACCGACTGCGGCGACTTCGCGGTTGTAGACTTCCGGCAGCTTCCAGCTTTCGTCGAGCAGTTCGAGGAGCTTGCCCTTGGAGACGGTGCGGTTCCACTGGCCCGAGTTCTGCGAGAGGACCTGACGGATGCGAACCTGGAAGGCCTTGGATTCGGCATTGTTCGGCTGGTACTGGAGGATTTCGCGGTAGGCGTCGAGGGCGCCGGCGTAGTCGCCATAGAGGTAGCGAGCACGGCCCTTCACGAGCAGCTCCTGCACCTTGTCATCCTTCGCCCGGAGGCCTGGGGAGATTTCATCGACGCTGCGGTAAGCAGGGTCGGACTTCTTCGCAGCAAACTCGGCGCGGAGGCGGCGGGAGCTGGAGTCGTCGGCACCATTGAGGCGCTCGAACTCGCGGACGAAGGCGTCGGCCTTATTCATCTCGCGGGCATCCATCGCGAGGAAGGCGCGGCGGGAGATGATTGAGGACTTCACCGACTTGATACGGTCGCTGACCGGCTTGGTCGCAATATTGCGGGGCAGGTTGGCGGAGGCCTTGTCGAGGAGGGCCGTCGCTTCGTCGAGCTCACCCTTACGGACGGAGCTTTCGGCGTCGTTAATCAAGGCCGAAGCAGCGTCGATGGCGGCGGCGTTAATCTTGGCAAGGCGAACCACTTCAGAGCGAGCGAGTTGATCAGCACCCTGGTCGCCTGATTCGCGGCGGCTGATAATGTCCTGCTTCGTGAGAGCGATTTCATCGCGCCATTTCTGGGCGGCGGTATTGTTCGGGAGGGCACCATTGGCGCCGTCGAGAACCTTGAGCGCACCCGCGTAGTCGCCTTGTTCGGCGGTCTGCTTGGCAACGGCGATAGCCTGGGCTACTTCGCGGTAAAGGTTTTCGTGACCCGAAGCGACTTCGTCGAGCAAGGTGGCCGGCTTAGCCGGAACCACGGGGGCGGGCTGCGAAGCCTTGACCTTGGCGGCTTCGGCATCGGCCCGGGCCTTGTCAGCGGCGGCGAGGGCAGCCTTGACGGTAGCGATGCCTTCCTTGGCAGCTTCATCGTCCGCGGAAATCTTTTGGATCTGCTCAAACTTTTCGAGCGCGACTTGGAGGTCGCCCTTCTCGCGAGCGGCCAGCGCCTCGGAGAGGAGCTGGGTCTTTTGCGTCACCGGATCTACGTCTTGAGCGACGAGAGAGCCGACAGCGACGGCGGCAGCGAGGGTGGCCCAAGTGAGCCGGTTGCGTTTATGATTTTTCATCGGGTCAGCGGAGGTAAAAGGTTATTTAGGAGCTTTAACTTTGTTGGGGGAAACGGGCTTGACCTCGGCGGGGATTGCCAAGGTCTCGGTGAAGGATTTACGGCCCTTCTTAGGGTCGGGGATAAAGGTCTTCTCAACGGTCACGGTCTTGTTAATCAAGTCAATGTCTTTGATAACGAAATCGGCACCTTTATAGGTAAATTTATCGCCCTTGCGGTGGCGGGCCCAGGTCGTGGTGGGGCTGTCGGTCGCCGCCAAGAGGATGTTGATGGTATCCTTGAACTCGATGGGTTTGATGTCGTCAATTTCGACGAGCCGGCCGGCGGTCTTGTCGTCGAGGGTCAGGACATTGCGGGTGAAGCCGTCGGCCATCTTTTCGACCTTAAAAGCCACGGGGGTCACGGGGACCTTGGGATCGAGGCGCTGCTTCAGTTTGCAGCGCTCGTAGTAAGTCTTGGTTTCAATATTCTGAATCAGGAACTCGCGGTCCGCTTCCAGGCCAGAGCGCGGGGCCATGGTGGTACTCAAAACATAAGGGTAGGTCGGGTGGCCGACCTTGACTAAGGCGATGCCGAACGGGGGCAGCGGAATAACTTTACGGCCGAGCGGGATGTATTCGGACTGGGCAGGGTCCCAGGCGATGTCGATGGTCGTGAAGAGGTCGTAATCCCAACCGTCGTCATTTTCCTCCGGGGCGAGCCAATCATTGGCGACGTCGGTCAGAGAGGCACGGGGAGTGATGGGGTAATCGCCGCCCTTCGGCGCTAAGGAGAGTTCCGGAATGGCCACTTGACGCGCCTCTTCATCAGGCAACAGGGGCTTGACGAGTTCGGGCGACCAGCCTTGGCCGAGCAGGCCCCATGCAGTGATACCAGCGATCAACATAATCGTTGCGCCGATAAAGAGGAAGAAATCCTTACGGGAATTCATGGAACGGGTCTCGGGTTATTTCTTGGGTTCGCCCTCAGCGGCAGGCTTCACTTCGACGACGGTGAGGTAGTCGATTTGGACGGAGAATTGCACAGGGGCTTGGCGGATAACGACCTTACGCTCCTCCCTTGGAGCCGGGGCGGCCGCCTTGGAATTACTGGCAGCGGCAGCATCGGCGGTGAAGAAGCCCGGGAGGCTGGTGACGGCTGCCGGGGCCGTCGGGGCCGAAGCAGAAACGACGGTAGAAGCGGAACCGAGCAACTTCAGCATGTCCGCGGTCGGCGTGCTGACTTCGACCGCCGTAACGGCAAACGGGCGGCCGCTGTTACGCACTTTATTCACGAAGGTACGGAGCGTGGCGGTCGTGCCGACGAAACGCACACGGAAGGAGAGCGTGTCGACGAGGCCAGGCTGACGGAAGGTACGGGTCGGGGCGAACTCGTCGGATTCATTCCGAATGGTTTCGGGCTGAGCGAAAGTGCCCGCCCCAGGCTTGCCTTCCGCAATCTTCTCGAAGGTCTCGACGGCTTCGCGATCGATGGACTCGAGGACAATGGGTGCCGGGGCACCGGCGGTCACTGGCCGGGAATCCGCCAGCGTCTTGTAAAGGAAGTCGACGATCTGGCGCTGCTGGTCGACGCGCACGATGTCGCGCTTCGGGGAGGTGCCGGGATTACGGATGTAGCGGCGGAAACCAAATTCACACTTCTCATTCGGCAGCATGCGGATGTCGCGGTCGGCGGCAAACTTGGTCCACTCGTCCACGGACTGCTTGATTTCCGAGGCCAGCGCGGTGTTAGACATATCCTTACCGAGGATACGGGACTCCGCGGCACCAGCGATGAGGGCCTTGAGCTGGTCTTTTTGGGCATTTACATCGTCCAAATCCTTGGTCGCCGCATCCACGTTGGCCGGGGTGAGGGAAACCGAGGCATTGAGCGTCGGAATGACGTGGCCACCCAGGAGGGCACGAATCTTCTTCTGCTGCACGTCGAGCTCTCTGGCGGTCGAGTTCTTGACGGTGTACTTCCAATAGCTGGCACCGATGCCAGCAACGAAGACGACACCGACCGCGATGAGCGCAGTGTAAAAGGCTTTGTTCTGCTTAAAGTTTTCCATGACTTAGAGGGCTTTGTCCTTTTGGATGACCAGAGTGAAGGTGAGTTTGGGAACGTTTGCTTCCTTATAGTCCGGCTTGATTTCGTCGGAAGGGATGTCCGCGATGAACGCCGACTTCTTCAGGCTAGCCATTAAGGCGTTCTGGCGCTCGATAAGTTCGCGGGCGTTGAAGGTTTTGCCGGGGGCCACCTTGTCGAGGAGGATACGGGCGGTGACGGTAACCTTAGTCACGGGAGGCACGGGGGGCTTCGGGGCTTCCCCTTCGACGGCCGGAGCCGCGACACCAGCGACGTGGACGACATGAATTTCTTCCACCCAGGTGTTCTTGCTCTGCGCCACCCGCGACTGGAGGTCGGTCAAAAAGGCCGGCCAATTCGAGCGATTGACGACCACGGACTCCAGCAACTGATTCGTCGCCAAGACCGTATGCGAATCTTCGTGGGTCTTGATGATGGTGGACTGGTGGCCATTGAGAATCGCGGAGCGATCCTTCAGTAACTTAAACTGCGCCGTGTTGTAGTCACCGGCGTCATCTAAAGCCATGTAGACTGGCCAAGGCGCCAGGGCGGCGAGTAGTGCCGCGACCAAGAGCTTAGGTTTACGGGCGTCAAATGCGATTTGGGCAGCGATGTCCCGCGGGATGAGGTTCACGCCCGAACCCTGCGGTAGCAGCAAAGAAGCGGCTTCCCCGATGACTTCGGAAATCTGGTGGAGGTGCTGGCGGAGGTAGTCCGGGTTGAGCTCGGGACCAGGCGTCAGGGCGGAAGAGGGATCGAACTGCTCGACCGGGAGACGGAGGGACTCCGTGAGCTGCTCGGCGAGGCCAGGGACCAAAGAACCGCGGCCCGTCAAGAGGATGCGGGTCGGCTGACGACCAGCGGCACCACGGCGGACATTGATGAGGCGGCGATTGATGTCTTGCGAGAGCCGGCGAATGAAGCTCTGCGAGTTAACCTGCAACAAGGCGACTTGCGGGTCTGACTCCGCGAGGTGCACGCTACCGGAGTAGTATCCCACCTTAATCGCTTCCGCAGTCGCAAAGGGCTGGCCGGTGTTATCGGAGACGCCCTGCGTCAGCAGGTTGCCACCGATATTCGCAGACTGGATATTGGCACCAGCTGGGCCGACGAAGCTCAGCGAGGTCGAACGGGCGCCCACGTTGATGATGAGGACTTCCTCGTTGGCTAAACCGCCGTGCAGGAGCGCAGCGCGGCTATCCAGAAGCGGGGCGGCTTGAATCGCGGAGGGCCGCAGGCCGGTGGCGGAAACCAGGTTAGCGATGCGGGTGGCCACTTCCGTGCGCAGCGCAAAGAGGAGGACTTCCGCTTCGACGCCGTCGGAGGACATCACCTGGCTATCCCAGATAACTTCGTTCAACGGGTAAGGAATCGCGTTCTGGGCCTCGAAGGCGACAATTTGAGCCTGACGTTCGCGCTCGACCTGCGGCACCTTGAGCGACTTCTGTAGCAGAAGGAAACTCGGAGCGATAATCGTAGCCTGACCAGAAATCTTGTGGGCATTGACGAGGCCCGCCAAGGCGGACACGGCGGCGTTCAACCAATCATCGTCACCAAGACCAGGCGCAAGGTCTTCGGCGAAAAACTGGTCCATGAACAGGCGACCCGCTTCCTCACGGAAGGAGGAAACCGAGACATGGGACGCGGCGAGGTTGACGATTAAGGCCTTCTTCTGGCTCATACGTGCAGGGGTGTAGGTGGTTGGATTCCGCGCAGACCTTAGCGGGTCGGCACATCCTCACGGATGAACTCGGGGGAGGACGGAACGACAGGGGTGTCGGCGTAAAGGACGAGGTACTGCGGGCGGAGGACGCCCGGTGTGGTGATGACGCCACGGTCGGCAGCATCCTTAGCGGGGTCGTACTTCGCCTTCGTCTGGAGGTCCTTATGTAGGGCCATCTTTTGGTCGGCCAACACGATTCCACGGGCGTCGAAGACAGGCTCTTCGTTACCGGCGACTTCGAGCTGCACGTAGTAGAAATCGGGCTCCTTCTTGAGGGTGTCGCGCTTGACGATGTCACCAGGGAGGTAGAACAAGACCGAGCGGGGCTGGTTGACTTCGATCGTCAGAACGGTCGCAGACGAACGGTAGTAGTTCCAGTCTTCGGGTTTAACAGAAGTCGTCTTATAAATTTGGGTGACGGTCACTTTGACCTTATCGACCCACTTCTTATTGCCGGCCTTGGCAGCTTCTGCACCGGCCGCGGGCTTAGCCTCAGGGGCAACGGTGTTAGCTTGGATTTCGACCTGCATGCGGTTCCAAGGGTTTACCTGACCGCCCAGTTTGGTCTGCTGGAAAGTGACGCTACGGACAAAAACGGCGCTCTTGCCAGCGACGGGCCCCGGAGCCGGTCCCGCCTGGCCAAAGGAGTCAGAAGGCAGGCTGACCATCGCCAACAAGAGGGCGCAAACGGCATGGAAACGGGGCATGGGGAACAATGTCGTAAGGACGGCAACGATGGTGGCAAACGCAAAAGCCCGAGTGCGGGAACATTTGATTAATGCAAAACTCTTGCAATTAACAGTAGGCCCATTACTCCCAGCTGATCGTGTCACCCTTGAGCCGATTATCCCTCTTCCTGCTCTGCCTGTCTCTCCCCCTTGCCGGATGGGCCAAAATCGAGGCGCAGGTGGTCAGTAGCTTCACTGTCCCCAATGAATGGGTCGGCCGACTCCGCGCCGAAACCATCGCCCATTCGTGCCTAATTCCCAGTGGCGGGGAGCTCCATGGCTATGCAATCAGCGCCCAAGACGCCCGGGAATTATCGCGAGCCCTTTTGATTGTCGGCATAAACCCTCAATTAGAGCCTTGGTTAGCTGCTTGGGCCAAGGCGAACCAGCGCGAAAATCACCTGGTCTGGCTCCATCCGGACCCCCTGCCCTCGGGTAGCCACGTGTGGACCATCCCTGCCGAGGTAAAACGGATGCTTGGTCGGCTTAAAGTCGGCATGATAAAGGCCGGCGTAAAAGTATCTGAAGTTAATGAACAACAACTACTTAAAGAAATTGATGCGGTGGAAAAAGACGTCTGGGATACCTTCGCCCCTCTCCTACCCCATGAGCGTCAATTCGTGACGCAGCACCCCGGCCTGGAAAGGTATGCCGAACCCTTCGGTCTCAAGGTGGTGGGCTGCCTACTCGAAAGTGCTTCCGCCGAGTCCGCCGATCCGTCCGCCAAGCATTACGCCGACCTGCTGAAGACCATCCGCACCGAAAAGGTCCGTGTCATCCTGTGCGATGAGGGGCAAAACCCCGCCGCCGCGCAGCAACTTGCCAAGGATGCCGGCCTCAAAGCCCCCACCGCTTTGAGTTTTGAATACCTACAGAAGCCCGGCACCCCCGGAGATACTTGGGCTACCATGATGCGGCTGAACGCTCGAAAATTGGCCGACGCCCTCCAGCAACCGTGAAACCCCAACCTTGGTGGAGTCCATTGGGGGATGCGTGCTTCGGGTTGGTTCCCCGCATCCCTTACGCCCGCCCAGATCGCTCCGAGTGCCAGGGCATCGCCGTTGAGGCCCACGGGCTCTCCGCCGCCGCCCGCACCGATGGACCAACGGCCTTCGCCGACGCCGCCTTCAACATTCCGTGCGGCTGCCGCACGGCGCTCATCGGCCCCAACGGCTCGGGGAAGTCCACCCTCCTCCGTGTCCTCGCCGGCTTACTCCCCGCCACCAGCGGCACGGTCCAAATTCTGGGAGCGAAGCCCCAACTGGGCCGCGCCCGCGTGGCCTACCTCGCCCAACGCCCTCGGCTGACCGACCCCTTCCCACTGACACTCCGCCGACTGGTCCAAATGGGCACCTACGCGCACCATGGTTGGTTCGAGGAATGCCACCATGGCGACGAAGCCGTCGACCGTGCCCTCCACCTCCTGCAACTCACTGACCTCGCCGAGCGGGCGGTCCACACGCTCTCCGGCGGACAGCTCCAACGGGCCCTCCTCGCTCGGGCCACTGTGCAGGGCGCTGAATTACTGCTGCTCGATGAACCCTACGCCGCGCTCGACCAAGCTAGCCGCGATATCGTCGAAGGCTTCCTCTTCACCCCCAACGCTAACCTCACGATCGTGATGGCGACGCACGACCCCGCGGACTCGCAACGCTTCGACCGCATCCTCGAACTCCGCCACGGCGCCTTGCGTACCGTCCACGCCTGCACCGGCCACCCGCACCGCCATGCTTGAGTTCTTCCTCGAACCGCTGCGTGAACCGTTCTTCCATCGCGCCCTCCTCGCCGTCGTCTTGAGCGCGCTGACGTGCGCCTGCCTCGGCGCCTACGTGGTACTCCGCCGGATGGCCTTCCTCAGCACTGCCCTCACCCACTCCATTCTCCCGGGCGTAGTCGGCGCCATCCTGCTGGGTCTCTCTCCGTATGTCGGCGCCCTCGCCGCCGCCTTGCTCACGGCCGGCGGCATCGCCTGGCTCTCGGCGCGCCGCGGCACGAGCGAAGACAGCGCCATCGGCGTCATGCTATCCGTCATGTTTGCCGCGGGCATCGCACTCATGTCAGCCGCGCACGCTTGGCGCGATTTTACCAGCCTGCTCTTCGGTAGCGTGGTCTCCGTGGGTACCGCCGACCTACTCATCATCGGGCTGACCTCGGCGGGGATTCTCTTTACCCTCCGAGTGTTGCATAAAGAACTCGAACTCGCCTCTTTCGACGAAGAATACGCCGAGCTCATCGGCGCGCGACCCGCTTGGCTCCGGGCCGTGTTGCTAATCCTCGTCGCCCTCGGCGCCGTCGCCTGCGTGCGGCTCGTCGGCGCCTTACTGACGACGGCGCTGTTCGTCATTCCTTCCGCGACGGGCGTCCTCCTCGGACGCACGTTGCCGCAAGTCATGGGCTGGGGGATCGCGTGCGCGCTCTTCGGCGGCATCAGCGGACTCTACCTGTCTTACCACTTCGCCGGCGTACCCTCTGGCGCTGGCATCGTGCTGTGCTGCGCGCTACCTTACCTCGTTGCCCGGCTCAGCGCACCGCGGCACTGACACTTAGATTCGGGTCGGTCGCTCCGAAAGCGGCGGGCCCAAAACTTCCTGTGCAATGATGGCCCGGCGCAACGCGGCGGGCGAAGAAAACTCCTTACGAATGGCGTGCTGACCGTAGCGAATTAACGGCTGGGTGATGACCGGTACGAGGGCGACGACCGGCGCAACGGGCGGGGCTTCGGAGATCGCAGCCGGCGACGAAGCCGTGGGCTTTGGCGAACGCTTCCGTTGCCGCCGCGAAGGGGCCGTCGGCAACGGCGGTGGCGTGGGCGCAGCTTCGCCCGCAGCGGCAAACAGTCGTCCCACCACGTAAATCGCAATCGTCCCTAAAATGAACGGTGTGAGCGTCACGGACGCTTAGACTTGGGGCGCGGCGGGCGGCTGATCGCCACCGATACCCTTACGCATGGCGGTGTCGGCCTTGAGGTTTTCGATGCGCTGGTAATCCATGTAGCCCATGCGGCCAGAGCGCAGTGCATCCGCCAGTGCCTGCGGCACCAAAGCTTCCGCTTCGACGACGCGCGCACGCATTTCTTCCACGCGGGCGCGCATTTCCTGTTCCAAGGCCACGGCCGCCGCACGGCGGATTTCCGCCTGCGCCTGTGCCATGTTCTTGTTAGCATTGGCCTGCGCCTCCTGGAGCATTGCGCCGATGTTATCGCCGACGTCGACGTCCGCGATATCGATGGACATGATCTCGTACGCGGTATTGGCGTCGAGACCGCGCTCGAGGACGGTCTTAGAGATACGGTCGGGGTTCTCCAGGACGACCTTGTAGTTCTCCGAAGATCCGATGGTCGTCACGATGCCCTCGCCGACGCGCGCAATGATGGTTTCCTCTTGGGCGCCGCCGACGAAACGATCGAGGTTGGTGCGAACGGTGACGCGCGCCTTCACCTTCACCTGAATGCCATCCTTGGCGACGGCATCGATCGTGGTGCGGCCGCTGGCCGGATTAGGCACGTCGATGACCTTGGGACTGACGGAAGTGAGCACGGCCTCGAGGACCGACTTATTCGTACCGCGGGTCGCGATATCGATAGCGCAGGCACGATTCCAGTCGAGATGTAAGCCGGCCTTCTGGGCGGCGATGAGCGCCTGAACGGTCTGCACGATGTTGCCGCCCGCGAGGTAGTGGGCGTCGATTTTCTCGACGTCGACCGAGAGGCCGGCCTTGGTCGCGGCGATCTTGGCGTCGACGATGACGGTGTACGGCACGGCCCGCAGACGCATGCCGACGAGGTCGAAGAGGCCGACCTCGGCACCCGCCAAACGGGCGCGCACCCAAACGGCGAGGAACGAGAGTAGGAAGAGGACAAGAATAAGCAGGGCGCCCGCGGCGACCCACATGACGATGGTAAGAATATCGGAAGGCATGGTGAGGGTGAAATTTAGCGGGTGCGGCGGACAGTGACGCGGCCCGCGCCAGCTTCGACAATGGTCACGGCAGCGCCGCGCTCCGCAAAGCCGTCGAGGGTGATGGCTTCGAGTAGGCGGCCTTCCACCTCGATGGTGCCCGAAGGCGCCAACACCGTGGTGGCTACGGCGGTCTTGCCGACGTAAGGGGCAAGCGCCGCGGGCGAGGGAACGGCCGCCCCATCGTTGCTACTCGCGTTAGTCATGGAGCGACCGACGCCCGTCTGCGGCAGCAACCGACGGAAAGCGACGAATTCCAAGATGAAGATCACCACGAAGACGGCGGCAAAGAGCAGACAGACGCCGCCGCCGGCCTCCGCCGATAGGTAGATGCCCGTGAAGGATACGACCGCACCGAGGAACCCGAGGATGATGGTGGGTAGGAAGAACTCCGCAGCGATAAGGAGCAACCCACCAAGGAGTAAACTGATGGGGAGGACCAGGGAGACTTCCCCGTGGGCTGTCAGAATCGCTAGCATGCCAACAAATTAGGCTGGAGGGGCGAGTTATCCATCCTTTTTTGCCCCTTCATTCTATAAAACAGGGGTGGAATTCCCGCCCCTGCTCAGCATAACCTACCTTATGAGCAAGAAAGCCCCCTCCCCCCGTCGCACCCATATCAAAGAGGCCCACACCGTCATGCAGGAAGCCTTACTACACGTGGGGGAATCACCGGCGGTCGCCGGCGGTAAGAATGCCCAAGTCGCGGCGCATAAGCGGGTCGCCAGCGCCGTCGGGGTTTCGGCGTCCATGCTTTACAAGTGGCGCGAACCCGCGGAACGCGGCAGTGGCCACACCAATCCGCTCGAGCGCGTGGTCAAGTTGATCGCCGCCACCGGCGACGACCGGATTGTCGATTGGTTAGCCCAACAGGCCGGTGGCCATTTCGTCCGCGATGAAGCAGGGACCGCCAGCCCGTTGTTGGCCCGCGACGCTAACGCCTTAGTCAAAGAGTTCAGCGTCATCATCACCGAAGTCGTCAGCGCCGCGGAAGACGGCCGCGTCCTACCTGATGAATCACAGGCGCTCCGGACGAAGTGGAATGCGCTGCAGAAACGGACCGAAGCCTTCGTCCGTGCCTGCGAAAAGGGCGCTTACGGGACCACCGCCTGACGATTGCACTTCACCTCGGTGCCGAGACGGCTATCGAAGAGCCCATGGCCGCCTATCCCATCCGACGCTACGGCGACCCTATCCTCCGGGCTAAGGGTGAGCCCGTGCGCGAATTCGGAACGGTACTTTGGAATCTTGGGGATGCCATGCTCGAGTCGATGCGCGCCGCCAAGGGCATCGGGCTGGCCGCGCCGCAGGTCGGGCTCTCGCTGCAGCTTTTTGTCGTCAACGTGCACGACGAAGACTTCAAGCCCACCTTGGACGGCAAGGTCGTGGACCCGGAGGAGATCATGCCGATGCTATTCGCCAATGCGAAGGTGACCGTACCCGCGGGTGAAGGCGAAATCTACACCGAGGGTTGCTTGTCCTTCCCCGGCATCACGGGCGAGGTCGAGCGCGTAGAAAAGGCCATCGTGCAATTCCGCGATGCCGCTGGCGCCCCGCACACCTTGGAATGCGAAGGCCTGCTGGCCCGCTGCGTGCAACACGAACACGACCATTGCCAAGGCGTCCTCTTCATCGACCGCATGACGCGCGCGCACCAACTCCTCACCGCCACCAAGGTGAAGAAACTGCAACGCGCGACGACGGCCGAACTGAAAGCCGCCAAGAAGCCCAAAGGCTGAAGTGCCTTACTTACCCGCCGGCTTAGCGGGTTCCTCGAGCTTGAGCACGAGTTGGCCGACGTCGGTCTTCTCGGCACCAGGAGAGGCGCTGGAGACCTTGAAAGACTTCACGAGATTACTGCCGCCATCGGTCGTGATGGTCCAAGAGGCCTTCGCCCCATCGAGCGAAGGAGCATCGCCGCCGAGCACTTCCACTAAGCTCTGGCTAGCGCCGACACCGAGGTTGCCGACACGCACACAGAGGTGACGCATGAGGGCGGCGCCCAGCGGGGAGCAGGTGCGATCATAGGAGAGCACCCAGTCGCCAGAACCAGCGAGGCGCGGGATAAAGCTCTTCTCGTCCTTCAAGGAAAGCGAAGCGGTGTAGACCTTCGGGAAAGCCTCCGCCGGGCCCGTCGTCGTGAGGTAGACCTCCGAAGCGATGACGCGCATCGTGAAGGCGTCGGCCATACGGACAAAGAGTAACGAGGCCGAGTTATCGGCGGTCAGCGGGTAGACCTCCGCCCAGATGAGGGCGGTCTGACGTGGCGTCGTGGGTAATTTCCATTCGGACGAAAGCGTGGCGGGGCCATCGCCCGCGGGGCAAGCGTAGCCGTAGCCCGCCACCGGCACCGGCGACAGGGCCTTCGGATCAGCCTTATTCCAGGCGGCCCGCAGCTGATCGGTCAAGGCGGTGGTGCTCAGCGGCTTATTGCCTTCAAGGACCGTGATCGCGCCCACGAGATGCTGCTGTTTGTAACCCTGGTCGCGGGCGATTTTCTGCAAACGTACCGCCGAAAGCGTCAGCGAGTAATTCCATAGTGTCTGCGGGAGCTCGTTATTCAGGTTAACGGTCTTCGTGACCTCGAGATGGCGAGTGCCCGCCACGTTCCGTAAACGCGTGAGCGAGGGCTGAGCTTGGGCCAACTGGTTGCGGCCTTCATCGATAATCTTCTGGGCACGCGCCTTCACCTGCTCGGCGGTCTCCGCAAAGGCGCCTTTGGATTCTAGCCGAGGGGCAGCCATGATGCTCATGCCCTGCTGGACGCGGGCTTGGCCGAGTTCGATTTGGCGAACGGCACGACCCCACTCCGCCCGTTCGGCGGTGTTGAGGTAGCGTGGCACCTCCGGATCAGGGATAATGGGGACGGGCGGGGGTGGCGCCGTTTCAGAGGCGGCAAAGACGACGAGGCTGGCAAACAGGGCTAACATGGGGGGTTAGGATTCGTCAAACTTACGGACAAACAAAGCATCCATTTCGTCGAGGAGCGGGGATGCGTCCTTACCCCTCACTGAGAATCTTAAGACTGAACCCTGCCCTGCCGCCAGCATCATTAGGCCCATGATGCTTTTTCCGTTCACGACTTCGTCGTCCTTGGAGACGGTGATCTCGACGTCGGGGTAGCGGTTGGCAAGGCGGACAATCTGGGCCGCCGGGCGGGTATGGATGCCCATGCGGTTCTGGACGGTGAATTCGCGCACCTGCGCCTCGGAGGTTTCGGACATAGAAGGGGGATTTTCGCCGTTTTAGGCGATTAAAGAGAAAAGGGAGGGGGTACCCCCCTCGGTCAAGGCAAATCCCCCGACCGGAGGGTTCGCTTGACCTTCCCCGCTAGACCCCTCCAATCGTCCCAAACGAACTACCGTGGCCAAGCCCGCTGTCCTCACCCATCCGGAATCCCTGAAGAAGCCTGCCGGTCCTTCAGAATTCGCTAAACACCCCGCCAACACGGCCCTCTCCAAGGCCGAGAAGGTGGCGCTCTACACCAAAATGGCACGCATCCGCCATTTCGAGCAACGCTGCATTCGCACCTACCAACAGGGCAAAATTGGGGGGTTTCTGCACTTGTATGTCGGCCAAGAGGCCGTCGTCGCTGGCACGGTCTCCCTCCTCGGCAAGCACGACCACATCATCACGGGCTACCGGGACCACGGTCACGGCCTCATGGTGGGTATGAGCATGAACGAGTGTATGGCCGAGCTGACGGGCAAGGTCACTGGCTGTTCCCAGGGTAAGGGCGGCTCGATGCACTACTTCGCCCCCGACAAGAACTACTGGGGTGGCCACGGCATCGTCGGCGGCCAAGTGCCCCTCGGCACCGGCCTCGCCTACGCCGTGAAGTACAAGGGCCTGAAGGGCTGCTGCCTCGCCTATATGGGTGACGGCGCGGTCAACCAAGGCGCCGTGCATGAGGCCTACAACCTCGCGGCCCTCTGGGACCTGCCCATGATCTTTGTCATCGAGAACAATGGTTACTCGATGGGCACCTCCCAAGAACGCTCCACCGCCCACCCAGGTTGCTTGGCCAAGCGGGCAGAAGGTTACGGTATGGCCTGGGATGTTATCAATGGCCACGATGTTTACGAAGTCCGCGCCAAGACCGATGCCGCCGTCAAACGCGCCCATGAGGAATCGAAGCCGACGGTGCTCGAGATCTTTACCTACCGTTACTTCGGCCACTCGATGGCCGACCCCGACAAGACGTACCGCGATAAGGAGGAGATCAAGGGATACCGTGAGAATAAGGACCCCGTCCTACTCTTCGAGAACGAGCTCATCGCCGAAGGCGTGCTAACGCCCGCCACCCGCGATGCCATCAACGAAGCCGCCATGGCTGAAGCGGATGTGGCCGCGGTCTTCGCCGAGGAATCGCCCGACCCCACGGTCGCCGACATCACCAAGCACATCTACTGGGAAGAGGACAACCGCGGGCCGAACTCGACCAGCCGCGGCACCATCATCTTCGAATAACCCCTTACCCGAACTTTTTCATGGCTGTCATTACCTACCGCGAGGCGCTCCGCGCCGCGATGCGCGAAGAGCTCCAGCGCGACGAGAACGTCGTCGTCATGGGCGAAGAAGTCGCGCAGTTCAACGGCGCCTACAAGGTGACCGAAGGGCTCCTCAAGGAGTTCGGCCCCAAGCGCGTCGTCGATACCCCGATTTCCGAAGCGGGCTTCATCGGCCTCGGTATCGGTGCCTCGATGCTCGGCATCCGCCCGGTGATGGAACTGATGTTCTGGTCCTTCTCCTACGTGGCGTTCGACCAAATCGTGAACAATGCCGGCAACATCCGCTACATGTCTGGCGGACTCATCAATTGCCCGATTGTGATTCGTGGCCCAGGTAACGGCGGTACCAACGTCGGCGCCACCCACTCCCACACGCCCGAAGCTATCTTGGCCTCCCACCCGGGCATCAAGGTGGTCTGCCCCGCTACGCCGTACGACGCGAAGGGCCTCATGAAGGCCGCCATCCGCGATAACGACCCGGTCTACGTGATGGAAAATACCATCCTTTATAACGATAAGGGCGAAGTGCCCGAAGGCGATTACATCGTCCCGCTCGGCGTCGCCGACGTGAAGCGCGTCGGCACCGACCTCACCATCGTGGCCCACGGCCGCGCGGTCATCACTTCCCTCAAGGCCGCCGAAATCCTGGAGAAGGAACACGGCGTCAGCGTCGAGGTCGTCGACCTCCGCTCGATCCGCCCGCTCGACGAGGAGACCATCCTCGCTTCGGTTCGTAAGACGCACCGCGCCTTGCTCGTCGAAGAGAATAAGCCTTTCTGCGGCGTCGACGCCCAAGTGGCCTACATCATTCAAGCCAAGGCCTTCGATGACCTCGATGCACCCATCGGCCGCGTTTCCTCCATCGATGCCCCGCAGATCTACTGCAAGCGCATGGAGGACGAGCAACTCCCCCACGCAGCGCGCGTCGTTGCCGCCGCCCTCAAGGTCCTCGCCTAATCCCCCACCCTTTTAACTCCGATGGCTGAAATTATCGATATGCCCAAGTTGTCCGACACGATGTCGGTCGGTACCTTGGTGAAATGGAATATTAAAGAAGGCCAGAAGGTCGCCTTCGGTGACATCCTCGCGGAAGTCGAAACTGATAAGGCCACGATGGAGCTTTCCTGCACGGTGCCCGGCACGGTGCTGAAGATCTACGCCCCGGCTGGCTCGCAGCTCCCGGTCGGTGATCCCATCTGTGCCATCGGCAAGGCCGGTGAAGCCGCCCCCGACCCCAAGGGCAAACCCGCCGCGCCGAAGTCTGCCGCGAAGGCCCCGATTCCTGAATCCACGGGCATCCCGTGCGTGCCCGCCGCGCCAACCGCTAACTCCGCGCCCGCCCCGCAATCCGACGCGAGCCGCACCAGCGCCTCGCCTTACGCACGGCGCATGGCCGAGAAGGCCGCCCTCAACGTCGCTACCCTCACCGGCACCGGCCCGGGTGGCCGCGTGGTCGCCCGTGACGTCGTCGCCGCCGCTTCCGCTCCGGCCACCGCCGCGCCGACTGGACCGATCAATGTCGCCGTGGCTCCGCCCGCTGACGGCAAAGGTATCCAGCCGGACGCCGATATCCCCGTTGGCGGTATGCGCGCGACCATCGCTCGGCGTCTTTTGGAATCCAAGAATACGGTACCGCACTTCTACCTCGAGGTCGAAGTCGACGCCGCTCCGCTCATGAGCCTACGTGAAACGCTGAACAAGCGCCTCGCGGAACAAGGGGGCGAAGCCGCCCTCAAACTTTCGGTCAATGACTTCATCCTGAAGGCTTCCGCTGAAGCGCTCCGCCGCGTACCCACCGTGAACGCCTCCTGGGCCGGCACGAGCATCCGCCAGCATTCCGCCGTCCACCTGTCCTTCGGCGTAGCCCTCGAAGACGGCCTGGTGACCCCCGTCATCCGCGACGCCCACGCGAAGTCGCTCCGCGACATCGCCACCGACGCCAAGGCGCTCATCGGTAAGGCCCGCTCCAAGAAGCTGTCTCCCGCGGAGATGTCGGGCTCGACCTTCACGGTGACCAACCTCGGCATGTACGGCGTGACGGGTTTCTTCGGCATCATCAATGTACCGAACGCCGCCATCCTCTCCGTGGGCGCGACGATCAAGAAGCCAGTAATCGACGCCAACGACCGTATCGTCATGGGTCACCACATGGTGATTGGCCTCTCGGGCGACCACCGCGTAGTCGACGGCGCCAACGGCGCTCAGTTCCTCCAGGCGCTGAAGCAGATTCTGGAAGAGCCCACACTCATCCTGATCTAAGCCATCCAGAGCCGACCAAGGCCCGGCCTCACCAGGGGCCGGGTTTTTTGTTGTCAGGCAAAC
>CAIXHF010000198.1 GCA_903919185.1 uncultured Opitutia bacterium
ACAGACGCGCATCATGATGCAACCGAGGGTCACCAGCGGGGCCGTGGCGAAGCCGAACTCTTCGGCGCCGAGGAGGGCGGCGATGACGACGTCACGGCCGGTCTTCAGCTGGCCGTCGGTTTCGACGACGATGCGGGAGCGGAGGTTATTGAGGACGAGGGTCTGGTGGGTTTCGGCGAGGCCGAGTTCCCAAGGCAGGCCAGCGTGCTTGATGGAAGTCTGGGGCGAAGCGCCCGTGCCGCCGTCGAAGCCCGAGATGAGGACGACGTCCGCGTGGGCCTTGGCGACACCTGCCGCAATCGTGCCGACGCCGACTTCCGAGACGAGCTTTACGCTGACCCGCGCAGCGCGGTTGGCGTTCTTCAAGTCATGGATAAGTTCCGAAAGGTCCTCGATCGAGTAGATGTCGTGGTGCGGGGGCGGGGAGATGAGGCCGACGCCTGGGGTCGAGTGACGTACCTTGGCGATGGGCGGGTAAACCTTGCCGCCGGGGAGCTGGCCGCCTTCGCCGGGCTTAGCGCCCTGGGCCATCTTGATCTGGATTTCCTTGGCGTTGGTCAGGTAGCGGCTCGTGACGCCGAAGCGGCCGGAAGCGACCTGCTTGATGGCGGAGTTCTTCGAGTCGCCCTGTTCGTTGGTCCAGGTGAAGCGCGCCGGGTCTTCGCCGCCTTCGCCGGTGTTGGACTTGCCGCCGATACGGTTCATCGCGATCGCGAGGGTTTCGTGGGCCTCCGAGGAGATGGAGCCGTAGCTCATCGCGCCGGTCTTGAAGCGTTTAAAGATATTTTCGATGGACTCGACTTCGCTAATATCAATCGGCGTGCGGACCTTGAACTGGAGGAGGCCGCGGAGCGTGAAGATCTGCTGCATCTGGTCGTCCACCAGTCGGGTGTAGACCTTGAAGGTGTCGTAATTATTCGTGCGGACGGCCTTCTGTAGCGAGTGGATGACCTGCGGGCTGAACAGGTGCGCTTCGCCTTCGCTGCGCCACTGGTACTCCCCTCCCACCTCGAGGGTGGCAGCGTTTTCAACACGATCCGGGAAGGCTGCGTGGTGGCGGGCAAGCGTCTCGGCGGCGATGGCCGCCAGATCGGCGCCCTCAATTCGCGTGGCAGTTCCGGTGAAGTAACGGTCCACCACCTTTTGCTGCAGTCCAACGCATTCAAAGACCTGTGCACCATGGTAGCTTTGAATGGTGGAGATCCCAATCTTGGAGGCGACCTTTACGATCCCCTTTGTTGCCGCCTTCACAAAGTTTTTGCAGGCCTGGTAATGGTCGACTCCCACCAGAAGCCCCTGACGGATCATGTCATCCAAAGTTTCAAACGCGAGGTACGGGTTGATACCCGAACACCCAAATCCAACCAACGTGCAGAAATGGTGCACTTCCCGCGGCTCACCGGATTCAAGAATGATCCCAACCTTTGTGCGTTTGCCTTCCCTGATGAGGAAATGGTGGAGACCTGAAACCGCCATCAACGGGGGAATGGCTGCGTTGTGCCTGTTGATCCCCCGGTCGCTTAGAATGATCAGGTTGATTCCAGCGTCGATGTGGAGGCTTGCCTGCTGGCAGACTTCTTCGAGCGCCAGTTCCAGCCCCTTCGCTCCAAGAGATGCCTCAAACAACGTGGGCATCGTCACCGAACGGAACTGGCCCTGTGCCACGTGCCGCAGTTTGGCGAGTTCCTCATTAGTGATAATGGGAGTGGAAAGCTCAATGAGATGGCAGCTCTCGGGAGTGGGGTCGAGTAGGTTGCCTTCCGGTCCGATCGTGGTGATTGCGGAGGTGACGATTTCTTCACGGATACAGTCAATGGGCGGGTTGGTGACCTGCGCAAAAAGCTGTTTGAAGTAGTCGTAGAGAAGCTTGGCTTTGTTGGAGAGGACGGCCAGGGGGATGTCCGTCCCCATGGATCCGGTCGCTTCAACCCCGTCTCTTGCCATTGGAATGAGCAACTTACGTTGATCTTCAAAGGTGTAACCGAAGGCCATTTGGCGCTGGAGAACTGTATCATGGTCCGGCCCG
>CAIXHF010000199.1 GCA_903919185.1 uncultured Opitutia bacterium
ATGCATCCCTCAGTCGACCGACGCCCTCGTTGCCCAGCAACACGACGGTCCTAGGCATCATTTTACCGCAACCCCTCTGCGTCGGGTAGGGGCGCGACTGTGTCGCGTCCGCCTGCCTCGGGTGGGACGCGACTGCCTGCTGCCCTAGCTGCCTCGTCTTGCCTCTGGTAGGGTTGGCACTGCGTGCCAACCTAGCCGCGCCTGTTGGGGTCTGGCTTCGTCGCCTCCCTCGGATTGTGCTGCGGCCTCCGGCCGCTTGTGCACGCCGCTATGCGGCGACACAACCCCTAGCCAACCATACTCTAGCCAACCAGCCCCCTCACTTACTCTGCATTCTTCTCCGCATCTTACCTCTCCCCCCGCCCTCGGGTAGGGTTGGCACTGCGTGCCAACCTAGTTGTGAGTAACTCGACCCTCTGAAGATTGCCTCTCGTGGGTCAGCCTGCTGTAATGGAATTTCTTATATGAAGAAAACATGGGATTTGGGCCGCTACCTCCCTGCGCGTTGGGACTGGTATCTCTTCGGGCTCACGGTGCTTGGCCTCACCGGCTGGGGCTCGTGGTATCTTTCGCCGCAGTCCGATGAACCGCATTTCCGTCTCGCATGGAAGCACGGCCACCCCGCGCAGGAAATCGCGCTGAGCGAACTACGTGACTATATTTCGGTTACCAGCCAACGCAGCGAGGGACTAAAGCGTGAAGTTAAGGCACTTCGGGGTATTCGCCCTGGGAGTCCAGCGGAGAAACAGTTCGAGACGTTGGTGGCCACCTCCTCGTGGAATGCCAACACCGAGACCTTTATTCAGTATACTTTCAACCAACGCGTGAATCCGGTCGATCGACAGGAGCCGCTCTTTGCGCCCTTCTCGGCGCGCCAGCAGCGCATCATCGAGTTTGGCGACGTCTTGGATGCGGCCTATTCCTTGCGTTCCAACGAGGGCCTCCTCACGGCCTTGGTCGCCGCCAGCGCGCGCCCAACAAAGATCGAAGGCTATTATACCAACTACCGACATATCGAGCTTTTGGTGAGCCGGACCGCGGAGGGCTATCAGGTGAGTATGGGCGGCGCCTATGGACTTTCGCCCAAGGCCTACGGGTATGATTTCACGGCCAGCCGCATTGGGGATACCTTAACCGGCGAGGCTCGCGTCATGCCCGATCATCTCGGGGAAGAGGCGGAGACCGTCGTCATCCGCTTCGACCGCGGCATCGCTGAGATCTCTGGCCAAAGCTTATTCGCGCGTGGTACCTTGGTCAAACTGGCCGACTTACGGCGCCCAGACCACCCATTGGACCGCATGATCGCCCTCGGGGCTGGACCCTGTTCGCCCGATGAATGGGAAGCGCGCGAGAATTTCCTACGCTCGGATGTCGTCTGGACCAGCGAAGCTCGACCAGCCCTATTTTGGGACGCTTACTATATTTACCAAGTGAGCGATGAAGCCCTCGGCGGCCCGCGCCGCGACCGTTAAGGGCGCGAGAGGACTCGTTGCCTCGAGGTAGGGGCGCGACTGCGTCGCGTCCGTTGTGCGACGGCCTTCAGCCGCGCATCCTTCCCGGTCCCCGGTTCCCCTTTGCCTCCTGTCTCTTTTGGTAGGGTTGGCACTGCGTGCCAACCTAGCCCCCCTCGGATTGTGCTGCGGCCTCCGGCCGCTTGTACCCGCCGCCAAGCGGCGACACAACCCCCAGCCAACCATACTCTTGTCACCTTGTCCCCTCGCGGCCTTCAGCCGCGCTCACCTTTGCACCGGCCGTAGGCCGATTTGCACCTTTGCACTTTTGCATCTGTCTCGCGGCTCCCTCCCTCCGTAATCCGTACTCTGTACTCTGTAATCTGTAATCTACTCATGCCTCCCCCCCTGCCTCCCCCCCTAGCCAACCATACTCCAGCCAACCAGTCCCCGCGAGGCCGGAGGCCTCGCCCCCTACCTCGCCTTCAGCAACGACCGATTCGCATCTTCCTGTGCGGTGGGGATGCGGGCGAGGTGCTAACGGGCCAGGTTTTGGGCGGCGGTCAGATCGCCAGCCGACATCCGGTCCGCGAGGTCCTTGGTTCGAATTAACTGATCCTGCATCTTCTTGAGGTCAGCGGGCGTGTCGCCCTTGGGCGCGAGTTGCGCCGCGATCAGATTCCACGCGTAGGCTTTCACGTAGTCGACGGGTGCGATCCGGTTCTCTTCGTAAGCCATCGCCAGCAGCTTACAGGAATCGTAATCACGCATCAGCGCCGCTTGTTCATAGTAAGCCAAGGCCTGGGCGAAGTTCTGCACCAGGATTGGTTGGCCCCTTTCATCCGTGAAGCCGACGCGTCCCTCGGCGGTCAGGTCCCCGAGTTTACGCATCGCCCCGCGGTTACCGCGGTCGGCGGCCTTGATGAGCAGAAGGCAGCCCTTAAGTTCGATGGAAGTATTCCCGCCAGGTGTGCTTTTCGCTTCCTCCAGCAGAATATCGGCAAGAACACGAATACCCAAAGGGTCTTTTTGGGCTGCGGCCTGTTCCGCGAAAGCCTTCGCCTTAACCAAGTCGGCGGTGCCACCTAAGTTGCGGTGCAGGTAAAGGGCCATCACGGCTTGGGCGCGCGCGAATCCTTTCTGGGCCGCCTTCTCATAATATTCCTGGGCGACCTTGGGGTCTTCCGGGCCGATCCGGAATTCCTCCGGCAGACGGGTCGTCCGCCGCAGCGCGTAGACATACATCGCAAACACGTTGTCGCCGTCGGCTTCGGCCTTCAGTTCCTCGGCGGATTTCTCCAGATAACTCTTCCCCATGACTGCATCGTCCTTCCAATCCACCAAGTCCTGCCAGACCACCCTAGGCAGGCCCGGCAGCTCCGTCTTATAGGCCCGCTTCACTTCATAGACAGCGAACGCGACCAAAAACCCCACCGCCACCCACATCCGTAAGCGTACGAACCAGCGCAGCCCCTGGTGGGCCACCGACCTCACGCGCTGCCGGAAGGAATTCATTAACCAAGCAATAGAAAGCCCAGCCCCGAAAGTCCAGAGCTAGGTAGGGGCGCAACGGCGTCGCGTCCGTTGTGCGGCGAAGCCACGCATCCTTCCCGGTCCCTGGTTCCCCTTTGCCTCCTGTCTCTTTGGTAGGGGCAGCACCGCGTGCTGCCCTAGTCTACCCCTTGTCTCTGGTAGGGTTGGCACTGCGTGCCAACCTAGCCGCCTCGTCTGCCTCTTTCGCGGGCTCCGCCCGCGGGTAGGGGCAGCACCGCGTGCTGCCCTAGTCTGCCTCTTGTCTCTGGTAGGGTTGGCACTGCGTGCCAACCTAGCCGCGCCTGTTGGGGTCTGGCTTCGTCGCGTTCACGCGATGGTGCCTGACCCCATTCGGACAGGCGCTTCCCCGTATCCACCTAGGTCGGTACGCAGTCCCGACCCTACCCGATAAAAGTGCGGCAAAGCCACGCCCCCTACCAACCAAGGAAATAGGGGTGTAGCTTCACACGCTGGTGAACGCTGGATTTCAGTGCGCGCGCTCGTCGGTGGGTAGGTGGGCCCCGATCTGGCCGATGATGATCGGGTCGCCAGGCTTGCGCGGCTGGACGACGTAGATGCGCAGGCAATCCCGAGCGGAGCCGGTTCCTTGGCGGATGTGCGCTGCGATGCAAAGGTCGTCGTTTTCGTGGCGAATGTGGTAAGCGGCATAATACCGCTGGATGGTGTTTGGAGAGGTGTTTGGTACGAAGTCATGTGACCCTAGGTTACCTAGGAATTCCGCCCATGAGTTCCCAAGGCCTTGATGCTCGGCGTTATGCTCGGCCGTATGGCCAAGGTCTATCAGGGCCTGGTAGACATAGTCGGGGTCCGTGTAGCGGGATTCTTCAGCGGTTTGAAGCGCCCGTTCAGACAGGATGAGCCATTTACCCGAGGCGGCCTTAGCCGCTAAAGCGGCTTCGATTACCGAGGCAAATCGGGCCGGAGGTCGAACATTAGCGGATTCTGCACGACGTACACGGCGCTTAGCCTTGGCGTCCTCCGAGATAGGCCGCCCCATCTCATGTGCGTGGCGGATGTTCTTGCGTCGGAATATCTCGATTGTCGTGGTTGGGCGACCCGGACCGATTAATTTCCCCTTTCGAAGAAACTCCGTGATCGCATATTCGATTCCAGCACAGGCCTGGGCGCAGGAGATAATGAGGGAATTCCCGCGGACGCTCAGGGTGCATCCGCCTATATTATCCACATCCATCAGCTGGGGCTGCGTGGCCACGATGAAGCGGACTTCGCCGTTCGGGCGATACTCGGCAAGTATGCCTAATCGGTTGCGATGGGTGCGGGCCCAGAGTTGGACTTTCAATATGAGCTGTTCGGCTGATTTGAGGAGTGGATATATCATGAGGGTGTTTGGTTAAGGGTTGATCTATGTAGGCGGAGGAAGGGCAGGAGGCCGGCCCCTGTGGGCCGGCTCTTCCGCCGGATGATTAGGCTTAGCCGCCAGAGCAGGCGTGCCAGCAGCGACTTTCGCAATCGTGCCAGCAGTTCTCTCCGGAGGTCGCGCCGAGGCTTTCGCTGAACGCTTCCAGATAGAGGGCTTGGGTGCGGCGGAAGGCGTTCTCGAGGTCCTTGGCGTCCTGCTCACCGCGCATGCCGAAGTAAGGGTAGTGGTGGAGGTAGCCGCCGAAGGTCTTGTCGCAGTCAGCCACGTAGGCGCGGGTGTCGAGGATGTGCTGGTGCCAGAAGAGATCGATGGCGTTGGTCGGGACCATGCCCTTGCCGTGGCACTTCACCAGGGTGAGCCAGCGCTTGTACTCGAGCTCGGCTTCGTCGGTCTGCTGGGACGACCAGCCCTGGCCTTCGTCCTTGTCGCGTAGCTTCATCTTGACCATTTCGAGGTCAATGGCGGCGATTTGTGCGTCGACGCCCTTGGTGACGAGCCAGCTGATGCGCTCCTGGCTGAGCGGGGCGGGGAAGACCATGTGGGTCGGCGCCGGGTTGAGGGTTGAGGCGTGAGCCAAGAAGGCTTCCGCCGAGGGGATCTGGATTTGGGTATGCATGGTGTTTGGTATTGGGTGCCGATTTAGCCGACGGCGGTGGCTTCCCGGCTGCTTGCGCGGCCGAAAGTGTCGAAGGGAGATGCGATCCAGCGGCGGATCAGCAGGCGGTCTTTATCTCCGCCGAGGGCCGAGCGCCCGTGGAGCATACGTCCGTTGTCGATGAGCAGGGACTCGCCGGGGGAGAGGCGGAGCGTAAGGGTGGGGGTCGCCTCGAGTGCCTGGATGAATTTGCGGAAGGTCGGCGAGGACTGCCCGTCCGTCATCCAAGGCGTGAAGTAGACCCAGTCGGAGCCATCCTCGTCCTTACGGAGAACAGGAAAGGCGCCCGTGTCGTCGGGGAAGACAACGTGGGTACGGATTGACAGCACCCGGAGCTCGTCTCGCTCAGGTGCAGTCAGAGAGTCTAGCGCTGGCTTCGTATCCTTTAGGAGGCTATAGCCGCCTTCGGAAGACTGGCGGATGCACTCCCAGTTAATCCATCGCGCCCGGGGATGGTCCGTATGCAGCTGCATCTCCTTGTCCGTTGCCAAGGCCGCCTTGGCGTTGGCACGGGGCGTGATCTCCGTCGTCTGGATGACTGGACCAAGTTTAGCCAGGCTTGCCAGTAGGGATTCGCTCACTTGGGGGCGGAGGATGGTCCAGCCCTTGGCTGGGTTGGGGGCAGAAATCGATAGCGGCTTCATGTGCATGGGTGTTAGTCTGCCGGACATTGGGTAACGGTAAATAAATCGCGTATCTCATAGCCCCGATAGGTTAGTGCGGGTTAGCAGGCTTGGTTAACCCTATGTAAATATTGGTTAACCGCGGGGTGTCGGGTTAGCACTCATCGCCGCCTTGACCATTTAGTTAGGGTATCTATTAACACTTTATATGGTTAAAAGCCCCGCCGAAGATGCCGAGAAGTGGGCAGGGTTGCTTTTAACGGAAGCTTTGGCGGGGTTGCATCGGTACGCGCTGAAAGAGATGACCGGTGAACTGACGCCCAAGATGCTCAGCGATCTTCAGCAACAACGCGGCCAGAATCCTAGCTCGTTCAAAGTTACGCTGAGCAGGGCTCGGAGCTTTCTCAAAGAATCGAGAACGGAGTTGGTCAAGATGATGAAGGAAGGCTTCGGGGAGTTAGTGAAGAAGGATCGCGACTACTTGGAGTCTGCTGTGCGCGTCGAAAAAGCCCTTGCAGGCGTCGAGGCAGGCATTTGCCAGATCATGCCAAACTTCTCCCGGGGTGAGGCCGAGCGTTGGCCTGGGCCGATTGGTTATCGGGTAGCCCTCAATCATTTCGTGGCAGTCGCGCTGCAGATTCACTCGATTTTCCCCAAGGCAGAGTTTGACCGGTTAGTCAGCCTTGTCGTTCAGGTGGTATTGACTCCTATTCTTGCCCATAATCTGACTTTTCTGCTTCGTTCAGATCCAATAGTTTTTAGGGTTATCACTGGTGATGGCAAGGCACGTGATTGTGATTCGATAAATGAATCGTTACTAGTTTGGTATGCCAAAAATGCTCAATTAGGTCGAGCTGAAGCCCTAGATTACGCCCCTACCGCGACTTTGCTTGATGCCGAAAGAGAGACGCTCCGCCGGTGGCAGTTATTGTTTAATGCCTTCGTTCAATTCCATCCCCAAAAAACAGAAGCAAAAAAGCAGTTTGGCCTAATCAGGGATCTCGTGACAGAGCACGTCGAAAATCCCGCAACGAGCCGGCTGTGGTCGAGCCTAGCCGACCTCACCTCGGGAGATCTATCTGCCGATGAGATGTTGGTCGCAAAAGTCATTCAGCAAGACGGAGACTTGTTCAAGAAAACGGGCCAAACGCCTTTGGTTAACTGTGCCCGGGCTAAGTTTGGACTCTTGAGGTTTGCTTTCAAAATGGAAGAAGAAGCCGAGCTTTTGAGAACGGAGCCCGAAAAAGCGCTGTCAGCTGCGGCTACAGTCATTCAGGCTCATGAAGAGTATTCTTACCCAGAGCGCACGGATGAGGAGATGGCAAAGAAACTTTTCGGGTGGGCTTACCTGCTCTCTAGGCGGATACTCCTTGGGAGGAAAGTTAAAGGAAACCCCGGCTATGGATGGTCGGATGACTTGAAGAGGGCTAACACCGTCTTGGATTTTGAATATCGGGCGTCTAAATTATTGGAGCGCCTCTTCGTTTCGCTTGCCAGGCCCAAAGTTTTGGAAGCCGAAGCCCCGGGTAGGCTTTACGGTTTGTTGGCTCTCAGATATTGGGCAGGAGTGAGGTCAAACCCACGTTTCATCATTGATGTGAAGGGTAAAGGAGGAACCAGTTATATAGAGGAAGCCATCACGAGATTGAAGAAGGATGATGCCCGAGAGATACCGAAGGCCGTCATCTGGATGCTGATGGCCAGAAACGCACTACACCAAGCTCACTTGTGCCGTCATCAGCCGCAAAAATATTTAGTTCAATTGGATCAGGCGCTTTCACACTATGCACGAACATTGGACGCCATCTTTGATTCGAAGACTAAATTTGAAGAAGATCCGTCGGTTAAAAATAACGAGGGCACTATGGATGGCGAGATCGCCGCTTGGTGTATCCCGGAAATGGTCGCCGCCATTAGTATGAAAGAAAAGGCGACGGGAGATAAGAAGGCTAAGCAGAATATCGGGCGTTATCGGAAAGCGCTGATAACCGCCGGCGAGATTCAATTCGGTATTTACTTTAGCTTAGAGTCCGAGCTGGAGCGAATAAGCGAAGGTCTACGTATCAGATGTGACATCCAGGGTTAGTTTATTTCGCTGGGTCCCTGCTAACTTTGCTTGCCGGGACTAGGCTGCTCAACCTTGTGGTACTTGAGCGGTCGCTAGTTCAGGCTGATTCTACTGACGTCATGATTGACGCATCTATCTACCTCACCACCGACGGCGCATCTCTGCCCGTCGTCCGCGATAGCCGGCCGAAGGCCACGTCGCTCCTCCTCGTCCCGCCGTTTCTTAAGCACTTCGGGGGACCGATGGCTGGTCCGGCTTACCATGAAGGCGCTGGAGTCCGAGGGTTCATCGGCGGAGACAGCTAACGAAACTTACGATCGCCAAGAAGTCTACTTGGACACTTCATCCTCCCTAATCCTTGCTGCTGCAGCTCGTTTGCTTGGTTTGAGCGGAA
>CAIXHF010000200.1 GCA_903919185.1 uncultured Opitutia bacterium
AGGTCCGTCGCACCGTGCAAGCGCGCCATGGGTGCGTCCTCCAACCTGAAATCGTGGCCCTCGGGCGCGAATGGAAAGATTTACTATGAGTCTGTCTTTACAGCCTGTCGTGCTCTGCGGCGCCGTTTCGCCGGAACGCGAAGTCTCGCTTCGCTCGGGGCGGGCCGTTGCCGGGGCTTTACCGGGCTGTCGCTTGGTCGAATTGGACCGGAACGAACTGCCCGAGTGGCTCGACGCCGCCCGCCACCTGGTGATCCCGGTCATCCACGGCGACTATGGGGAAGACGGGACCGTCCAAGCTGAGTTAGACGCTCGGGGTGTCGCCTACGCGGGCTGCGAAGTTGCGTCTAGCCGTCTCTGTCTCGACAAGGTGGCCACCAAGAACGCCATGCGTCGCGCGGGTGTTCCAGCCATCCCGGAGGTCGCCTTTGCCGGTGCCGCCAAGCCCACCGCCGCCGCCCTCATGGCGCAACTCGGTCCACAGGTCGTGCTCAAGCCCGCCGACAAGGGCAGTAGCGTCGGACTTTACGTGGTGGACGGGGAGGTGGCCATCGCCGCCGCCTTAGCCCAGATACCGGCTTCCGGCCAGTGGATGGCCGAGCGTCGCCTGCTGGGCCGCGAGATGTCTATCGGCATTTTGGCGGGTCAAGCCATGGGCCTCGTCGAGATCGTCCCCCGCAAGGGCGTCTATGATTATCAGAGTAAGTACACCAAGGGCTCGTCGGACTATATCTACCCGGCCCCGGTCCCGGCCGAACTCACCGCGCGTATCCAGTCCGCGGCCGAGGCGCTCTTTCTGGCCTGTGGTTGCCGCGACTTCGCCCGGGCCGACCTCTTCCTTGAACCGGACGGGCAATTCTATTTCTTGGAGATCAACACGATGCCAGGCATGACCGAAACTAGTTTGATGCCTAAGAGTGCTTCTTGTGCGGGCCTTGATTTCCCCGCGCTCGTGCAGCGGATGACCGCTCCCGTCTTTGCCCGCGCCGCCGCGCGCGTCTCCCGCTCTGCATGAACCTCTTTACCCGCCTCCGTCAGTTCTTCAGCCCACGTCGCGACGCGTTCATGGGTCCCGCCGACCGTGAGTGGCGCCAACTGATTCCCCAGGACGTCCGGCGCGTGCCGGGCGATGAGCTCGGCCGCAAGCGCGCCGCCCGCTCGCGTCTACCGCTTTTCGTGGCGGTGGTTTTCTTCGTGACCTTGGGTGTAATTGTTTGGGTCTCCATCGACGACACCACTGCAGTGGTCGGGGGAAATGGTAAACCGCGCTTAAAGACGGACGGATTTTTCCCGGCCACGGATTTACAGCGTCTCGTCGAGCAGGGAAAAGAGGGAGCGGCTAAGGACGTCGCGGTCATCAAGGCGGAGCTGGAAGCGGATACGCAGATTGCGAGCGCGGATGTCCGTCGCCGCGGGGATGGCTCGTTAGAAATCATTTTACGTGAACGTAAGGCCGTGGCGAAAATCGCCAGCCTGCCGGGTTCTGGACCGATGGTCGTGCGACTCGTCAGCCCCGAAGGCGTGCAATTCTCAGGCGCGGGTTACCCCTCGGAAGCGATTCGTAACCTGCCAGAAATTATTGACTACCGAACTAGCGGCAGCGGCGATAAAGTGACGATTGAAGGCATCGAAGTCGCGGGGCCGTTCTTGCTTGCGGCGCAATCGGCCTATCCGAACCAGTACCGGGAGTGGAGTGCGCTTTCGCTGCGCGATTGCTTTGGGGCCCAGGAAGATTCTCCCGGCTCCAATCTACGTGTCACCGTCCGGCGGGGGTCCCAGCCGGCCGACCGTCCGGTGCTGACCGAGATTGTCTTCTCCACCGCCAACTGGCGCAACGAACTCGCGATTCTCTCGCGCCTCGACCTCGACGGCCTACTCCGGCGCCCGGGCACCACCGCCCCGGCGTATGTACTTAAACTTTCCATCCAGAACCGCACCTCTGCGCGTTCTGTCCCTGAACCCCGCCTCGTGCCCGCTACAACTCGATGACCAAATCTAAGTCACTTCCCTCCCTGA
>CAIXHF010000201.1 GCA_903919185.1 uncultured Opitutia bacterium
GAGGCATGGTCCAACCAGGGGAACCAGTTCATCGAGCTCGACGCCTCGA
Organism: uncultured Opitutia bacterium; assembly: GCA_903919185.1. GTDB lineage: Bacteria > Verrucomicrobiota > Verrucomicrobiia > Opitutales > UBA953 > UBA953. The sequence goes on from CAIXHF010000201.1 coordinate 50, forward strand.
AGGGCCACTTCGGGATCAAACAGCGTCTCACTACTTTGCGCGCGGGTGGCTACCTAGTGCACTGGAACCAGTGCGGCCGCGGCTCCCCGCAGGCTGGCAAGAACGCCTATTGGGTCTCGGTGACCGATTCTGCCGGCAAGACTATCGTACGCACCGATATCCCTGCGCAGTCCGCGGCTGGCTGGGGCATCGCCACCCTCGCCTTTAGCTTAACGGCTGAACAGGCCACGGCTGGCGTGACGTTAAACTTCGTGCCCGTCGCTAACACGACCTACGGGTGTTTGATTGATAACGTTTCCGTGGTCTCGGCCATGCTCGAGGTGGACGCGAACCGCGATGGCGTCATCTCCGCTGGCGAAGGCCCGGCCGCGGGTAAGCCTTGGCGCCTGTGGATTAACGACGATCGCGACGCCGGCGACCACCAGTCCAATGATGCCGACGTCCCTGGCCGACCTCCGGTCGTCGAAAACACCTATGAGTCGGGTGGACCTAACACCCCGCTCGTCACGGAGAAGACCTATAACAACTTCACGGAGCCTGGCATCCAAGGCCAACGCGATTTGACGGACTTCTTTCCGCTGAACCTTGCCATCGCGGAAGTCGTTCGCCTACTACCGACAACGGACGGCTACCGCTATCGCCTCCATCAGCCGGAGTCCGCCATCAACGTCGTGCTCACTGCCCTGACGCCAGTGGAGGCGAGGAAGATCCACACGACGCCCAATCTGAAGGCGTTCGGGGCAGACCTCGCCAGTGGCGTAGATAAGGCCGCCGTCCTGAATCTCGATTCGGCTGGCAACCTAGAACTACCCGGCGCTTGGGTGACGCGCATCGAGCAGTTAGGACATGGCGTCGTCTTGCTGGAAGGCCGCGGAGGCTCCCCCAGCCCGCTGGAACTACAGGTCATCAAGGGGGGCCAAATCGTCGCCGTAATTCCCCTGAAGATTGCCGTGAGCAACATCACGGACATGTTCCGACATATCGACCTGACCCGAATCTGTACCGATACTTCTGGCCGTAATCTCTTAACCCCACCCGGTGACGCCCGAGCGACGAATACCGAATCGCCGGTCGGCTTGCCCGACGACGAAAGCTCGGACCAGTGGATCGTCTTCCTCCACGGCTACAACGTCGACTGCGATAGGGCGAAAGGCTGGCAGGCGGAGACCTTCAAGCGTCTCTATGCCATGGGCAGCAAGGCCCGCTTCGTGGGCGTGAGTTGGTACGGAGATACGGGGCTAGACTATCATAAAGGCGTCTTCCAGGCCTTCCAAACTGGCGATGCCTTGAATCAATCCCTGGGGTTCCTGGACTTCAGCCACACCACTATCATTGGGCACAGCCTCGGCAACGTGGTGGCCTCGCATGCCCTCCAGGAGAGCAAGCTCATCCCGCAGCGCTACCTCATGGTTAACGCCGCCGTCGCCGCGGAGGCCTTTGGGTATAACAACGGAAAACAAGCCCAGGAAATGACGGAAGATTCCTGGCGGCCGTATAACTCCCGTCTCTTTGCCTCGGAGTGGCATAAATTACCTTTCCCGGAGGGAGATCGGCGTCAAAACATCACATGGCGAAGACGTTTTGAAGCGATCACCCAGGGAAGATACGCCATCAACTGCTACTCCACTGGAGACGAAGTAGCCCAATGCCCAGAAACCATGAAGAACGCAGGCATTTGGGAGGACATCTACCGCTTGGGGGATGGCGCGTGGAAGACTCAAGAGCTCATGAAGGGCAACTACAGCCTACCGGCCCTGACGGTCGCGGAGCGCCAAGGCGGGTGGGGTTTCAACGGCGATTGGGATACCAATAACATCTGGGCCTGGCCACCCCTACGCCAAACGATGAGCCCAGAAGATACCGAAAAATACGTAACCAACGAGTATTTGATCGCCCGACCCTTTTTCCGCCCTTTCGCGGAAGGGTCTATGCACTACGGCGCAGGTATGCTGCACCAAACCGAATGGGC
>CAIXHF010000202.1 GCA_903919185.1 uncultured Opitutia bacterium
ATCCACTGGACCCCTAAGTACTTTGCTTGGTATGTCGACGGGAAGCAGGTGCATCGCCAAGACATCAAGGTCACACCGACTACTCCAATGTATCTGGAATTTGTCCACCATACCGCTGAAGGTGGCATTATTAAGTCCTTCCCCGATCCCACCAACCCGCCCGAGGCCCTGCAAATCGACTGGGTTAAAGTCTATAAATGAGTCCCCTGCAGGCATGCATGGCGTTCTGCCTAACGACGGTTGCCTTGTTGGCCAACCCGCCGTCCTCGGCTATGAAGCTGGTGTGGTCGGAAGAGTTTAAGGATGCCGCGATCGACGAAACCAAGTGGACGTTCGAGGGGGATAAGGAGGCCCTAGTAATCAAAGAAGGCAAGCTGGTGATTACTTTACGTGAGCGCCCCGATGGCTGGCAGGGTAGTGGCCTTAGCACGCGCGAGAAGTTCACCCAGCAGCAGGGTTATTTTGAGGCTTCCATCCGTTTCCCGATAACCAAGGGCCATCATGGTGCCTTTGTCATTCGCAATAAGCCGACCAGTGAACCGCCCGCGGCCGCTTTATATTTTGAGTGTTTCGGCGAAGACAAGCTCGTGCCCTGGGCGAAGATCGGTGACTCGAAGGGCGTGCGCGAACTGCGCCCGATCAAGACGGACTTGAACAACAAACCGGGCCAAGTTTCGAAAGGATTTAATACTTACGGCTTCCTCTGGACGGAGCGGCAATATGCTTGGTACTTTAACGGCAAGCTGGTGCATAAGCTCGATAAGCCCGAGGTGAAGGAGCCGATGCATCTTTTCCTGGGCCATTGGGTCTCGGATTTCGAACGCAAAGACTTGTTGCCGGCCAAGTTGCCCGATGACGTCGAAGTCGACTGGGTGAAGATCTGGAAGTAGCCCGCCCGGCGTTTTTAGGATTGTTGGCAGGGTGGGGATGGTTGCATCCTGCGGCTTCGCTATGTCCGCTCCTTACGACAAGAATAACCCGTTCCCGGCCCGCCTCGTCGACCGCCGGCGCCTCAGTGCCGCCTCGAGCCAGAAGGACACCCAGCACTTTTCGGTCTCTCTGGCTGGCAGTGGCCTGACCTATAAATGTGGCGATTCGCTCGGCGTCTTCCCCGCCAATAACCCCCAGACGGTCGCGGCGGTGCTGAAAGCCGCTGGCTTCACCGGAGACGAGCTGGTGACGATTCCCAAGGACACGGCCCCCATTCCTCTGCAACAGGCCTTATCCAAGCGTCTGTCCCTGAACGGCCCGACCTATAAATTCGCCCAGCTCCTGCACGACCGCGCGACCGATGCCGCCGAGAAAGCTCGCTTAGCCGCCGCCATCGGCGAGGTCGACCCCGAGAAGAAGAAGGCCTGGATGGAGCAACGTGAATTCCTCGATCTCCTCGAAGAGCACCCCTCCGCCAAGCTCGGGGCCCAAGAGTTCATCGAGCTCCTCCGTAAGCTGATGCCGCGCCTCTATTCGATTTCCTCGGCGCCGTCGAAATACCCCGACGAAATTCACCTGACGGTCGCCGTGGTACGTTACGAAACCAATGGCCGCCAGCGCGAGGGGGTCTGCTCATCCTACCTTTCCGAACGGACCCACCTGAATGAACCTGAGGTCCCGGTGTTCGTTGCCGAGTCGCATTTCGGCCTGCCAGCCGACGATAACATCCCGGTCATTATGGTCGGCCCCGGCACGGGGGTTGCGCCTTTCCGCAGTTTCGTTATGGACCGCGCCACCCGCGGCGCCAAGGGCAAGAACTGGCTCTTCTTCGGCGACCAGCGCAAGGACAGCGATTTCCTGTACGCCGATGAATGGGCGGCTTACCTCCAGTCTGGCGTACTCACGCGCCTTGATCTGGCTTTCTCGCGTGACCAGCCGGCCAAAATCTATGTCCAGGATCGGATGCGTGAGAACGCCGCTGAACTCTGGCAGTGGCTTCAGTCGGGGGCCTATTTCTATGTCTGCGGTGACGCCAAGCGCATGGCCAAGGATGTGGATGCAGCTTTACATGCCATCGTCGCCGAACAGGGTGGGCTGACGCCTGAAGCCGCCGTGGACTGGGTCAAACAGTTCAAGAAGGACGGCCGTTATCAGCGCGACGTTTACTGAGCGGGCGGGCCATATTTCACCATTTTTAAAAGATAAACGGGGTGTGTGGCTATTTTCGCCACTTGCCTAGCGGGCGTTTTCCCTGCACATCCAAACCGATGCAACTGACGCATAATCCTCGGGTAGCTTTGGTCACGGGTGCCGGCCGCGGTATCGGTAAGGCCATCGCTGAACGCCTGGCTTCGCACGGGCACACGGTCCTTTGTATCTCGAAGTCCGAGACTTGCGTCGCCGTCGCCAATGACATCATTGCCAAGGGCTGGAAGGCCAAGGCCTTCCAGGTCGACGTCTCCGACGCCGCCGCGGTCGCCAAGGCCTGCGAACAGATCAATGTCGAGTTTGGCGCTGTCGAGATTCTCGTCAATAACGCTGGTATCACCCGCGACAAACTCGTCATGGCAATGTCCGATCAGGATTGGAACGACGTCATCGCCACCAATCTTTCCTCGGCTTTCTATTGGACCAAGGGGCTCGTCCGCCCGATGACCAAGAAGCGCTGGGGTCGGATTATCAGCATCTCGTCCGTCACGGGCGTTCAGGGTAATGCCGGCCAGGCTAACTACGCCGCCGCCAAGGCTGGCCTCCATGGCCTCACCATGACCCTCGCCCGCGAACTCGCTGGCCGTAGCATCACCGCCAATGCCGTCGCGCCTGGTTTTATCACCACCGACATGACAGGGGAACTTTCCGAAGAAATTAAGCAGAAGATTCTCGGGTTCATCCCGTTGGGCCGCTTCGGTTCGGTCACCGATATCGCCGCCATGGTCGATTTCCGTGCCTCGGAAGAGGGTGGGTACATTACCGGGCAGGTGTTTTCGGTGGACGGTGGCATGGCTATCTAAGGCCTCCGCCTGGAGGGTCGGGTTCGCTCCACGGGCTACCGTTCGAATACGGCCCATCATTTTTATCGATGCACGCAAACGGGTGATTTCTGCTATCCTAGCGCCCCGTCACTATTCTGTCTGATTGGGAGCCTTCTGGGTTCCCAACCGGCTCTTTGGGGTACCGTATTTACGACTTTTCTAAACTTGACCACGCCCCGCCTATCTGACACCCAGATAACAACTTAAACACCCTTTATTATGCCTGAAAATATCGAACAACGCGTCAACGACATCATCGTCAAGCAGCTCAGCGTGAACCCTGAACAGGTCACCCCCGCCGCTGGTTTCCAGACCGACCTCAAGGCCGACTCTCTCGACCTCGTCGAGATCATCATGGCTTTCGAAGACGAGTTTGGAATCGCTTCAATCCCAGAAGATAAGGCCGCCTCCATGAAGACCGTGGGCGACGCCATCGAGTTCATTAAGGCTAACGCCACCAAGTAATTTCCACGGGTTATCATAGCCCGTCACTGTGAGCACCGCTAGCCAGTCCCGCAGAGTCGTCGTCACCGGCATCGGTTGCCTGTCGGCTCTCGGTCCGGATACGGCGAGTTTCTGGGACGGCCTAATCAAGGGGCGTTCTGGTATCTCTCGTCTTACCCGTTTTGACCCCACGGACTTCCCGTCCAAGGTCGGCGGCGAAATCCGCGATTTTGACCCTGGTAAGTTCATGGACCCGAAAGAGGCCAAGCGGAATGACCGCTACACGCAGTATGCCGTCGCCGCTTCGCGGATGGCCATCGAAGACGCCCAGGTCGATACCACTAAACTCGATGCCGAGCGCTTCGGCGTGATCATCGGTTCGGGCATCGGCGGGATGGAGACCATCGAGAATCAGGCCCGTGTGCTCATCGAGCGTGGCCCCAGCCGGGTTTCCCCTTTCACAATCCCTTCCTTGATTGCCAACATCGCCTCCGGCGTAGTGGCCATTGAGTTTCAGGCTAAGTCCGTCAATTTCGGTGTTGTCTCCGCTTGTGCCTCGGGCTCGCACGCCCTCGGTGAAGCGATGCGCCATATCCGCGACGGCCACGCCGACATCATGCTGTCTGGTGGTTCGGAAGCTTGCATCACCCGCCTGAGTTACGCTGGTTTCTGTAACATGAAGGCCATGTCGACCGATTTCAATGACACGCCCGAAAAGGCGTCTCGCCCGTTTGACAGGCTCCGCGATGGTTTCGTCATGGGCGAAGGCGCCGGCGTCCTTGTGATCGAGTCCCTTGAACACGCCCAAGCCCGCGGTGCCCGCATCTATTGCGAACTCGCGGGTTACGGTGCCACCTGTGACGCCTACCACATCACCGGCCAAGACCAGGAAGGGAAGGGCCTCGCGCTCTGCCTAAACCGTGCCTTGTCCGAGGCTGGTATCGATAAGTCCGAAGTGAGCTATATCAACGCCCACGGTACCTCGACCCCGATCAATGACCGTTGTGAGACGCTCGCCATTAAGCGTGTCTTTGGCGAACAGGCCCCCAAGATTGCCATTTCCTCGACCAAGTCCATGACGGGGCACCTGCTGGGTGCCGCTGGTGGCGTCGAAGCCGCCGTCTGTGCCCTTGCTATCCGTCATGGCATCGTGCCTCCGACATTGAACCTCGAGAATCCGGACCCGGATTGTGACCTCGACTATGTGCCTAACCAGGCCCGCAAGATGACGGTCAACGTGGCTATCTCGAATAACCTCGGTTTTGGCGGACATAACGCCTCCTTGGTCTTTAAGGCCCTCAAATAACCCTCGAGGTGGAACTTTTGGGCTTTTTGGGGTTACACTTGTAACCCACGATCTCCCTATGCGCCTCCCTTGCCTCGCTTCCCTTGCTGTGCTGGCTAGCCTGCCTCTCGCTGGTTGGGGGCAGGAAGTCGCCGCCCCCACGCACATCCAAGTAACCACGACGTTCACACGAAAGGACGCCAGCGGCAAGGTTGACACCATCACCTCTCCGACGGTTGTAGCGATCTCAGGTAAGCAGGCCACGATCGGTGTCGGCGGTGCTGATGGCGGCATTAATTTCAGCGTCACTCCGACGGTGGGTGCCGATGGGGCGATTGCGTTGAAGATGGATACCCAGATAAAGACCAAGGCTGATCCGGCGACCCAAAATCCCGACGAGTTGCGTCGCAAGCAGAAGGAAGCCGCCCGCCAAAAGTCTAATATGCCGCTCTTCCATTCGGCGATTCCCGCGGAAGGTCTCTATTCCGTCGAAGATATTGCGGGGGCTCGCCGCTGGCTGAAGGTTGGCCGCGTGGTCGATGGCTGGACGATTAAGTCCTATGACGAGAAGCGTGAAGTACTCGTGATTTCCCAGCTCGGTAAGGTGCAGGAACTGACCTTGCATAAGGCCATCGTCGATGGCCTGGCGGTGACCCATGGAAACACCACCAACGCTTCGGTGAAGTCGGGCGAGTCGACCAAGTTCACCACCCCCGAAGGCGTCGAGGTCGAGGTGAAGGCGGAAGTGATTCAGATGACCAAGTAAGCGCTCGCCACTTGGTGGGCAATAAAAAGGCCGAGGCATTTGCCTCGGCCTTTTTGTATGCAGCTATCCGATGTTTACTGATTGCGCCCGGCCATGACGCCGCCATCGACGTCCCAGATCGCACCGGTGACCCAGCCGGCTTCTTCGCTCAGCAGGAAGGCGATAACGGCGCCGACGTCCTTCGGCTGACCCACCCGGCCGATTGGGTGAAAACCGTTGAAGCCGGCCAAAGCTTCGGGAATTTTTTCTTCGGCGATAAACGCCTTATAGATGGTGGTCACGACCACGGCTGGGGAAACGGCGTTGACGCGGATTTTGTGATCGGCCAGTTCCATCGCCAAGTGTTGGGTGAGGGCATGGAGGCCGGCCTTGGCCATGGAGTAGGAACTGGAAGGCGTGGCCTTGACCGCTTGCTTGGCCCACATCGAGCCGATGTTGACGATGCTCCCGCCGCCATGGGCTTTCATGTTTTTAGCGACGGCTTGGGTGGCCAAGAAGAGGGCCTCGTTGAGGTCGAGGTACTGACGGTAATCCGCTCGGGTTTGGTCGAGGAAGGCTTTCGGGGCAAAGTAACCAGCGGCGTTGACTAGTCCCCGAATGTGGCGGGTGTCTTGCGCGATTTGCGCGCAGAGTTTATCCACGCTTTCGGCTTGGCTGAGGTCACACGAAATCGTGGTGACTTCGGGGCAGCCGAGTTGGGCGAGTTCCTTCGCGACAGCGGTCAGCTCACTGGCGCCGCGGGCGATCAGGGTCAGGGGCTGTTTCTGGATGGCGAGGCGTTTGGCGACATCGAGCGCGATGCCTTTGGAGCCGCCAAGGAGGTAGGTGGTGTAGGAATGGGTCATGGTCCCCCACCATCGTGCTAATTACCGTGTCAACAAGGACGACCCTTTCAAATAGGGTTTAGTCTCTATGTTTTCTGAGGCTATTCGCTCAGGCAGGCCTGCCAGACAGCGTTTTCTCCGGCGATGCCGTGGGCCGCGAGGCCCGCGCAAATCTCCGCATGCGTTGGCTCCTGCACGCGGTGCTTGGGGTCGTTGGGTAGTTCTGGGCAGGCCTGACGGACCAAGGCCCAAGCGGCCCAAGCCCGCCATTTCTTGATGTCGGCACGTTCGCCGCGCACGCGGTCGGCGAGGTGTTGGTAGTGCACCCTGGCATTACCGGTGAAGGCGTCGCTCGGTTGGGAGACGAGCCAGCGGATGGCGGCGTAGGGGAGCGGGTAGGCCTGTAAGACCTCAGCCGTCGCGGCGACGTCGCAGTACAGCGCGCGATCGACTGCCAGTAAGGCTCGGGCGGGCAAGCCATCCAACCAGAGCTGTTGGCCGTATTCTAAGCACAGGAGGTAGAGTTCGGCGCCGCCGTCCTCCCTGAACTCAGCGAGATCGCGCCAACTCAAGGGTCGTCCGCAGGAGGGCAGGAAAGGGCAGGGCTGGTTCACGCTCAAGGCTTCGCGTACGGGTTGGTCTGCTTCTCGTGCCCGACCGTCGTGCGCCCGCCATGGCCAGGGTGGAGCACCGTCTCATTCGGCAGTGTGTAGATACGCGTACGAATAGAAGTCAGTAGCTCGTTCCAGTTGCCATTAGGTAGGTCAGTCCGGCCCACGGAGCCGCGGAAGATGGCGTCGCCGCAGAAGGCCACCTGCTCGCTGGCACAATAGAACAAGAGGCTGCCGGGGCAGTGGCCGGGGACGTGGCGCGTTTCGAAGGCCTTGCCGGCCGCGATGAACGTGGAGCCCTCTTCCAGCCAGGTCGTGACCTTGACGGATTTGAAGTCGGCGTCGGACAGCTCGGGTAGCATCGCGAGGTAACGGCTCTTGTAGGCTTCAATATTCTCGATCAGCTCACGGTCGGCTTGGTGCGCGAGGACCTCGGCACCGGCGGCGGCGAAAGCATGGGCTTCGCACATATGGTCCCAGTGACCGTGTGTCAGCAAGAGGTGCGTGAGCTTGAGTCCACGGACCTTGATGAGCGGTAAGAGGGCTGAAGCTGAGCGTTGCGGGGCGTCGACCACAATACACTCTCGGCCGTCGTCAGAGATCATTAGGTAGGCGTTGGTCTCGAAAGGCCCGAGCGAGGTGGCTTCAATTTTCATCAGAAAGGGTTAGGCAGGACCAAAGGCTTTAGCCAAGGCCGTTTCAACGATTTCCGGCGGGCGGATAGCTTTGAAGTCGCGGCTGACAAACGCATGCACGGTGAAACCTTCGACGAGGAGTTCGTCTCCACGCTCAACTTTATAGGTCAAGTGGAGCCGCGCCCGGGGTTTCTCTGCTAAGGTGACGGTGATCCGGACGCGGTCATCGAAGTGCGAGGGGCGGTGGTAGGTCAGGCCAGTCTCAAGCACGGGAAGGAGGTAGCCCTGCTTTTCAAGTTCGCGATAGGGGCAGCCGAGTTGGTCCAGCAAAGCCACGCGGGCCATCTCGAACCAAGGTAGATAATTGCCGTGGTAGGTGACGCCCATGGCATCGGTTTCGGCGAAGCGGACCCGAGTTTCGACGGTGGCCTGTGGCATGCGCATGTTCTGGATTAAAGGCCTGTGCTTTCCAACCGTAAAGGCGCCCGCCGGGTCGCTTCTCCTTGCCCCCGGCGGGGTGGTCGTGAAGATGGGACTATGGGTCAGCGCGAGCGATGGATCTTATTCTTGGTCGGAGCCCTCATGGGTGTCGGCGTCCTGTGGGTCGTGCAGACCAATAGCCAGCCCCAGCGCGACGCAAAGCGGCAAGTCCGCGAGGGGCTTAATCTCCCTGGGATGATGTACGACTTTGCAGTGATGCAGAAGGGGTTCTATGGTCATTATGTGCTTTGGGAGTCCGTGGAGACGCGCCCCGATGGCTCCAAGGTGCGGTCCATTGTCACGGGCGGCCGCCGCCACTATGAGGCCACCGGTCGCGAGCTGGCACAGGAGTATCTTTTGGTTCGGGAAACTTACGCCCAAGGCACGACGCTGGCTGAGCCAGGTCCGGTCACTGACTACGCCTTCCAGTTCGCCGATCGCGTCGCCCTGAAACTAAAGCCTGGGCATCAGGCGGCGGAAGTGAAGCTACCGAGTGGTGACATCGCCCAGCCGGTAGTCGGTAAGCCTGATGAGGCTTTTTTGGCCTTAAAGCAGTGGCATGAGCCGCTCGAGAAAACGCCTTGGGCCGAGCTTCCGAAGGTTTTGGCTGCCTTGCGCGCCGACCCCGCGGTGGCTTCGGCCGAACTCATCCCCATCGATTGGAAAAAGGAAGCGGATATCATCCGCGCCAATAGCGGACAGAAATGAACGACGATCTTCAGCGCAAGGGCACGGTGACCGTGGCAATCAGCCTCACGGTCAATGTCTTCTTAGCTGGGCTGAAGCTCATCGTCGGCTTCACGTGTTTTTCGCAGGCCCTCGTGGCGGACGGGATTCATTCCTTGGTCGATATCGCTGGGGACATCGCCGCGTTAATCGGCCTGCGTTTGGCTCACCTGCCAAAGGACGAAGACCATCCTTATGGTCATCACCGCTTCTCGACGCTGGCGGCCTTACTCATCTCAACGCTGGTGCTGCTGTTCTGTGTGGGGTTAGCTTGGCAGTCGCTGAGTGGGCTCGTCTCCGGCGCAGTCGTCAAGAAGCCCGAACTCGCTGCGGCCTGGGTCGCTGGAGCGGCCTTGGTGATTAAGGAAATCTTTTATCAGTTCGCCCGCCGCCAAGCCGAGCGCCTCGGCTCGCGCTTGCTCATGGCTAATGCCGCCGACCATCGCGCAGATGCGATTGCTTCGTTCCTCGCCCTCGTGGCCGTCGTCGTCGCCAACCTCCATCCAGAATGGGTCGCCCTTGATAAAGTTGTTGGGCTCGTCTTGGCGGGTTGGCTCGGTGCCGAAGGTATCCGTTTATTCAAGGGCGCCTGCTTGGACCTCATTGATACCGCGCCCGAAGAGGCCGTCCTGCGTGACCTCAGTGAGCACATCTTGGCCGCCCCGGGCGCCAAGGGTTTTCATGCTTTCCGCGCCCGTCGCTTGGGGGATCGTTTCGAGGTCGATTTTCATCTGCAGGTCGCGGCGACCGCGACGGTTGCCGAAGGCCACGCCATTGCCGGTCGGATTAAGGCTGATATCCTGCGTTCGCATCCGGAGGTCATCGCTGTTCTGGTGCACGTCGAGCCCGACCAGCCGGAGCACCTTAAGCCCGATGGGCACCACGGCTTGGCCAACTGAGTTCAGATTGTTTTGATTAGGTCCGGCTCTCGGCTATCACCTAGGCATGCCCCGTTTCCTTCTCCTTGCCCTTTGGGCTTTGGCGGCCACAGCCCAAGCGGCTAAATCGCCCAATATCGTCTTCATCTTCGCCGATGACCAACGCGCGGATACGATCGCGGCTTTGGGTAATGCACACATCAAGACTCCGAACCTCGACCGCCTCGTGCAGCGCGGGCTGTCTTTCACGCATGCCTACATGCAGGGCGGTAATAACGGCGCCACCTGCGTACCTTCCCGGGCGATGTTGATGTCCGGCCGGCCCTATTTCCACGTCGACGAAAAGCTCATGCGCGATGAGACCTGGCCGCATGCCTTTGGTGAGGCTGGCTACGCCACCTTTGCCGCCGGGAAGTGGCACAATGGTCCAGGTTCGGTCAGTCGCTCCTTTCAAGCGGCGAAGTCGATGTACATCGGTGGGATGACTAATCCGCTGAAGGCGCAGATCTGTGATCTCCTGCCGACGGGTAAGATGGGTCCCGAGCGCCTTTCGCCTAAACACCTCTGTGAAGAAGCGACGGATGAGGTGCTGGCCTTTCTGAAGGCTCAAGAAGGCACGAAGCCTTTCTACGCTTATCTGGCTTTCGATGGCCCCCATGACCCGCATATCGTCCCCGCTGGTTTTCCGGTGACCTACGACCCCGCCAAGATTCCGCTGCCAGCGAATTTCCTCCAGCAGCATCCGTTTAATAACGGCGAGATGGTGGTTCGTGATGAGCAGCTCCTGCCTTGGCCCCGTCAGCCAGCGGCCATCCAGCAGATGCTCGCAGACTACTATCGCTATATCAGTTTCCTTGATCTGCAGATCGGCCGGGTCCTCGATGCGGTCGAGGCCTCGCCACAGGCGGCGAATACGGTGATCGTTTTTGCGGCGGATTCCGGTGTGGCTCGTGGCTCCCACGGCCTCATCGGTAAACAGAACCTCTATGAGCATTCGCTGCGCGTACCCCTCATCATCGCCGGACCAGGCGTTCCGAAGGGCCAGCGGACCGATGCGCTGTGTTACCTCTTCGACGTGCTCCCGACGCTCGGTAAGGTCTGTGGAGTGGTTGCCCCTAAGACCAGCGAAGGCCGCGAGTTCAGTGCACTCTTCGCCGCCCCCGCGTCGGCCCACCGTCCCGACCTCTTCTTTGGCTATAAGAACGTGCAGCGCGCCTTTAGCGACGGGCGCTGGAAGCTCATTCGCTACCCTCAGGTCGACCGGACCCAGCTCTTTGACCTCCAGGCCGACCCGTTTGAGATTACCGATCTTTCGACCAGGCCAGAGCACGCCGCACGTGTTGCCGACCTGCTGGCGCGTCTGGCCGAAGAGCAGAAGGCCGTCGGCGACCCCTTGCCCTTGATCGTGGCCAGGCCGCAACCCGCGGACTGGGTGCCTCCGAAGAAGCTAGCCAAGCCCAGCGAGAAGTAAGCCTAACCGACTGTCCTTAGACGCCCGTCGCGGTGTAGGACTTCCGACCGTATTTCTTCGCAAGCCATTCTTGTAGTTCTACAAAATCGGGCGGCGGAGCGACTTCAATGGTCAGTGGCTTGCCAGTCTGCGGGTGGAGCAGGGTGAGGCGGTTCGCATGCAGCATGACGCGCGGCATCGGCCAGCCGTCAAAGGCAGGGTAGTCGAACTTGCCGTAGGTACGGTCACCGAGGATGGCGTGACCGATGTGCGACAAGTGGACGCGGATCTGGTGAGTGCGACCCGTGTGCGGGAAGGTGCGGAGGAGCGCGGCATGGGCGCCGTACTTCTCTTCGACGCGCCAATCGGTGATGGCCTCGCGGCCGTCTTCGCGGACGGCCATGCGCACGCGGACGGTACGGTGGCGGTCAATCTTGGCATTAACACTACCGCCGAGCAGGCGCGGGCACTTGTCGACCAACGAAAGGTATTCCTTTTGGGCCGTGCGCTGGGAGAACTGTTCGACGAGGTTGTGGTAGGCCTTGTCGGTTTTCGCGAGGACGATGACGCCGGAGGTCTCGCGGTCGAGGCGGTGGACAACGCCTGGGCGCGGGGCGCCGCCGGCCGGGGCTAGCTTGCCTTTGGTGTGATAGAGCAGGCCGTGGACCACCGAAAGCTCGTCGGAGCCTTGGACTGGATGCGTCAGTAGGCCGGAGGGCTTATTGATCGCAATGAGGTGGGCGTCTTCGAAGAGGACTTCCAACTTCATCTTCACCGCCGTGGCTGTCGGTTCTTCGGGCGCCGGAAGTTCGATGACGATTTGGTCGCCAGGGTTCAGGACGGTGCGGCGGTCGATGGGCTTACCGCCCAAGGTGATCAGGCCGAGGTCGAGTGCCCGCTGGACGCGGGAGCGGCTGACGCCTTCCATGAGGCCGGAGACAATTTTGTCGGCGCGGGCGGCCGGCTGTTCGTCGGAGACGCGCACCTTGAACTTTTCGTTCGGCTTGGCCTCCGTAGCGGGCGCCCGGCGTTCCGGGTCACGGGAGGCCCGGGTGGTGCGACGCGGTTCCGGCTGCGCCCGTGGCGCGGCCTTACGGGTTTGCGCTTTGTTCGCGCTGATGGGCTTGATCGAACCGGGGGAGGGCTTCGAGGGCGTCTTATGCTTAGACTTGGCCATCTTAGCGTTTTTTGCCGAGGAGGTACTCAGGATTCAATTTTTGGAGGGCTTTAGGCACGAAGATACCATCCTTACGGATGACCTTCCCGTCAAAGCGGATTTCACCGCCACCGTATTCTGGGCGCTGAATGCAGACCATATCCCAATGAATCGAGGATTTATTGCCGTTGTCCGTGGTCTCGTAGCACTTGCCTGGGGTGAAGTGGAAGGACCCGGCAATCTTCTCGTCGAAGAGAATGTCCTGCATGGGGTTCAGAATGTGCGGATTGAAGCCGATGGCGAATTCGCCGATGTAGCGGCCCCCGACGTCGGTATCGAGGATTTCGTTGAGGCGCTTCGTATTATTCGCGGTCGCTTCGACAATCTTGCCCTTCTTGAAGACGAGGCGGATGTTCTCGAAGGACACGCCCTGGTAGATGGTCGGGCAGTTGTACTGGAGTAC
>CAIXHF010000203.1 GCA_903919185.1 uncultured Opitutia bacterium
AAGCCCGTGCCCAAGCCAATGCGCCCGTTACGCTACGAGTGCCTGCGCTGTGGCCACAAGTCCAACACCGTGCGGGAGGAAAAGCCGGGGAACCTCTTCATGGAAATTTGTACGTGGATTGTGAACCCCTTTGTCGGTGGCCTGTACACGGTTACACGTGAAGCCGGTAAGAAAGCCCTGTGTGTCAACTGCGGCTCCGAGCATATGACGGAAGAGGTGTGGTAGGGGGCAGAGTCGAGGGCAGGGTCGAGGGTAGAGTACGGAGTACGGAGTACAGAGGACAGAGTACAGAGTACGGAGGGCAGAGTCGACAGCCAGGGGTGCTGGCAACATTCTGTAATCCGTACTCAGTACTCCGAACTCTAACCTTAACTTCCTTACGCCTTCGGCTTGGCTTCTTCTTCGACGGTGCGGATGCGCAGGTCGCGCAGCTGCTTGGCCGTCACCGGGCTCGGGCAGTCGGCCATCAAGTCGCGGCCGTTCTGGTTCTTCGGGAAAGCGAGGATGTCGCGGATCGAGCTGCGGCCGGCGAGCATGGCGACGACGCGGTCGAAGCCGAGGGCGATGCCGCCGTGGGGCGGGGCGCCGTAAGAGAAGGCCTTCAGCATGTAGCCGAAGCGGCTTTCAACGAGGTCCTGCGGGATCTTGAGGATGTCCTCAAAGACGCGCTTCTGCACGGCCGGGTTGTGGATACGGATGGAGCCGCCGCCGAGTTCGACGCCGTTGAGCACGATGTCGTAGTGCTGACCGCGGACCTTAGCTGGGTCAGTGGCGAGGAGTGGTTCGTCTTCCTTGACTGGGGCCGTGAAGGGGTGGTGGGCGGAGATGTAGCGCTTCTCTTCTTCGTCCCAGAGCATCAAGGGGAATTCGATGACCCAGAGGAAGTTGTATTGGTCGGTCGGTAGGCTGAGGCGGCCCTTGGCCTTGAGCAGGGCAGCGGACTCGAGGCGGATGCGGCCGAGGACGTTCGAGGCCTGTTCCCACGGGGCAGCGGCGAAGAAGATGATGTCGCCGTCTTCAATCTTAAGCTCGGCCTTTAGGGCAGCCTTTTCCTCTTCGGAGAAGAACTTCGTGATCGGGGATTTCCATTCGCCGGCTTCGACCTTGATAAAGGCGAGGCCCTTAGCACCTTGGCTCTTGGCGATCGTTTCGAGGTTGGTCAACTCGCCCTGCGTGAGGTCAGCGAGGCCCTTGGCGTTGATGGCGCGGACCACCGAGCCCGGCGTGTTCGCGGCACCATTGAACACCTTGAAGGCCGAGTTCTTGAAGAGCGGCGTGAAGTCGTGGATCTCCATCGCGAAGCGCGTGTCGGGCTTATCGATGCCGAAGCGGTCCATGGCCTCTTGGTAGGACATGCGCGGGAAGGGCGTGGGGATATCCACACCGAGGGTTTCCTTCCACGTGCGCTTCAGGATGCCTTCGATCAGTTTGTACATGTCCTCGCGGTCAATGAAGGACATTTCCAAGTCGACCTGCGTGAACTCGGGCTGGCGGTCAGCGCGGAGGTCTTCGTCGCGGTAGCAACGAGCCATCTGGTAGTAGCGTTCCACGCCGGCCACCATGAGCATCTGCTTGTACTGCTGCGGGGACTGCGTGAGCGCGTAGAACTCGCCGGGGTTGGTGCGGCTCGGTACGAGGAACTCGCGGGCACCTTCGGGCGTGCTCTTGAAGAGGGTCGGGGTTTCGACTTCAAGGAAGCCTTGTTCGTCGAGCTCGTGGCGGATGGCACGGCCCGCGGCGTGGCGGAGTTTGAGTAGGCCAAGGTTGCGCGGGCGACGGAGATCGAGGAAGCGGTATTCGAGGCGCAGGTCTTCGTTCACCTTGTCGGCCTTGTCGTCGTCCATCGGGAACGGCAGGTCAGCGCAGATATTGTGTACGATGATGCTCGTGGCGACAACTTCGATGGCGCCGGTGCCGAGCTTGGCGTTGATGGTTTCGGCCGAACGGGCGGTCACCTGGCCGATCACTTCGATGACGGATTCGGTCTTCAGGCGCTGCGCAGTCTCCTGGAGGTTACCTTGGCCTGGACGGAAGACGACCTGAGTGACGCCCGCACGGTCGCGGAGGTCGACGAAGGTCACGCCACCGAGGTCGCGCTTGGTGTCGACCCAACCCACGAGGGTTACAGTCTGGCCGGCGTCGGCAGGGCTAAGGGCGTTACAGGTATGGGTGCGGTTCATGGCAGGGTCGGCGGCAAAAGTGGAGGGGTATGGTTACCCTTAAATCCCCCCATGAAACAAGCATTAACCCCGAAAAAGGGGTTAGGGGATGGGGTGAAATGAAAAGGGGGACCGGGGAACGGATATGAGGGTGGGGCGCGTAGCGCCGGCCGCCTGTCCGGTTCCCGGTCCCCCTTTGTTTTGCCCCCCATGCTTCGAGTTGCCCTTTTGAGGGTTTTGGGTGCGATAGGTGGAAACACCTATGCGTCGATCCCGCGTCTCCCTTGGTCTTTTGGCTCTCTGCTTAGGCTCCGCTGCTGCCGTCGCCGCTGAGCCAGCTAAGGCTGAGATGGCTGGCTACATGCTCGTTCCGACCGAGCGCGTGCCCGCTAAATACAACGCCGGTTTCTCGGTCTATGCGGCGGCTTGGCCCTTACTGACCCAGTACCCGGGGCATCGTTTTCAGACGGGACTTTTTGGGACGTGGATGTTTGCGCAATACGACGGTGAGAAGCCGAAGGATCTTTATTCGGATATCGAAGGTGGCCTCGGCTGGTGGCGGGACACGCGTTTCCCGACCGAGACGCCGAAGTTCATCATGGGCGGGGTTGGCGTGAACTTCAAAGACATTGCCAACGGCCCGGCGCATGGCCGCGGTAGCTGGGAAAAACCGCAGGGGCTCTATGGCGTCGCCCAGCTCAGCCCATGGCTGCTCTTTCCGATTGATGGGCTTAATGTAAAGCAGGGCACGCACGGTGGCTTGTTTGGGTACGGTTACCTGCCGCTGCCGCTCGCGCAGGCGAAGACGACGACGTTGTCGAAGGTACCGATGGGCGACAACTGTTGGACGCTCTTCCTCAACACCGGAAACTTTAAAGGCCCGGTCTGCTTTTTCACGCCGTATTTCTGGGCACATTCCGCGGACGTGAATCCTGCCTACGCCGGGCTGCTGTTGGACTCACGTCCATCGGACCCGAACAAGGCTTTTCAGATGGAAACACAGTATGTGCCCGCGGCTGTGGCTCAAGATGCGGCGGGCAAGACCTATGCCCGCGTGGCGCCGACGGTTTTTCCGGTCGGACCCGAGGGGTATACGGTGACGATGCATCGCCTGACGTCCTACGACCGCTCGGCCTTGTATGACGGCGTGAAGGCTTGGTTCGACGGCGGCTCGCCGGTCAGTGGCGCAATCAATCCAGCTGGGGCATTTGTGCAGGCCTTCAAGAACGGCGGCGGTTCGACTTGGCGCCTGTATCCGGAGGGTACGCCGAAAGAGAAGAAGACGCCGATTGATTGGAAGTCGTTCGGTACGCCGTTCTCGCCCGAGCCTACGACTTATGGCTACAAGTGGAACGAACAATACGTCGTCCGTTCGACTACGCCGCAAGGCGCGCAGGTGATGTTACCTGAATACTTCCGGCTCAACGAGGACCCCAAGAAGACCCAGTGGCTGCCGGTGAAGTCTACGGAAGTCCCCGCTGAGACCGCGCTACAAGCCAAGTCCTTCCCGCGTCCGAAGGAACGTCCCCAGCAGCCCTACGATACCCCGGAGGGCGCGCAGACCACGTGGAAGGTTCCCGGTCCGAAAGCAGGTCCCTTTAAGGCCCAGCTTGGCGACGGCAGCGTCGTGACTTATTATTGGTATCGTTTTGCGGACCAGCCCGCCTTGCTGAACGCCGACCTCACCAAGGCCGAGCGCGAAGCCATGCAGGTCAAAGTCGAGAAGCTCCACCGTGCCTGGACTAAGGACCGCGACTACCTCGCACCGCCCACCGTTGGTAAACTGGCCGACCTCGATCCCGCGCAGGTGGTTACGCCGCCGAAGGGACTCGAAGTCGGCTACGTGCCGATCGCGACGCGCCAGGAACTGGCGAAGTAGTAGCATAGTGGGGGCTGCGTGTGGGTAGGGGCGGGACGGCGTCACGCCCTAGCGGTGGCCTGAGCATCGACGGACGTGCGTCTCCCTGTTGACCTTTCTGCTGGGATGAAAAAGCAGGCTAGGTTGTGACGCCGTCCCAACCCTACCCGATACAGGCTAGGTCAGCGTGCCCGCCGCTTTTTCTTCCCGCACGCGGGCGGCGTTGGCGCGGCCGTAGGCGAAGTAAATAACCAGACCGATGGCCATCCAGACGATGAGCCGGACCCAAGTGTCCAACGGCAGACTGCACATCAGGTAAAGCGACGCGGCGGCGCCCGCGGGAGCGACAATCCAGATGGCCGGGGTGCGGAAGGGGCGGGCGAGGTTCGGGTCGGTGATGCGCAGGACGAGTACACCAACGCAAACGAGCGCGAAGGCGAAGAGCGTGCCGATGCTGCAGAGTTCGCCGACGAGACCAATGGGGGCGAGGCCCGCCGCGACCATCACGCACATCCCAGTAATGAGTGTGATGCGGGCTGGGGTGCGGAACTTCGGATGGACCTTGCCAAAAGACTGCGGGAGTAAGCCGTCCTTGGACATCGAGAAAAACACGCGGGTCTGACCGAGCATCATCACGAGCACCACGGAGCTGAGGCCGAGGATGGCACCGAACTTGATGAACGGGGCGAGCCAGGGCAGGCCCATGGCGTCGATGCCGACTGCGATGGGCCGATCGACATTGAGCTTATCATAGGACACCACGCCGGTGAGGACGTAGGCGACGAGGATGTAGAGGACCGTGCAGATGGCGAGCGAGCCAAGCATGCCGATCGGCATATCACGCTGCGGATTCTTGGATTCTTGTGCGGCCGTCGAGACGGCGTCGAAGCCGATGTAGGCGAAGAAGACCACGCCAGCGGCCCGGACCACGCCCGACCAACCGAAGTGAACGATATCTCGACCGGCCTGGGTGATTGTGTGGGTCTCCGGCGGGATGAAGAGGCCCTCCGGGTTTGCCAAGGTCTTCCAATGCTCGTGGCTGACGTAGCCGAGGCCGACAACGATGAAGAGTACGACGATGAAGACCTTGAGCACGACGAAGGCCGCGTTGATTCGGGCTGAGGCTTCGATGCCAATTACAAGAATTGCGGTCACGGCGGCGACCACAAGCATGGCGGGGAGGTTGACGAAGCCGTCTTGGCGCACGAAGCCCTCGATCTGCGTCACTTGGTCAATCTTCCAGTCGAACGGGGCGCTGGCGATGGCGGCGGGGAAGTGCCAACCGAAACCCTCGAGGAAGCCCTTGAGATAGCCAGCCCAGCCGACCGCGACGGTCACAGCACCGACACCGTATTCAAGTGCGAGATCCCAGCCGATAATCCAGGCCATGAGTTCGCCGAGCGTGGCGTATGAATACGTGTACGCGCTTCCGGCGACAGGAACCGCGGCGGCCATTTCCGAGTAGCAGAGTCCGGCGAGGCCGCAGGTGATCGCGCTGAGCACGAAGGAGAGGACGACCGCGGGGCCGGCGTGTGAGGCGGCGGCGTGGCCCGTGAGGACGAAGATGCCGGCACCGATGATGCCGCCGATGCCGATCATCACGAGGTTGGTCGCGGAGAGTGAGCGCTTCAGGGTGTTGGCGCCTTCGGCGGCAGCTTCCTGCTGTAGTTCGGCGATATTCTTACGTGCGAAGAGACTCATGGCGGGGCGGGGTAGGAGATTATTAGTGCAGGGTGGGGTGGGGAAGCAAGGCGCGGCATTGTCGTCACGTTGCTTTAGATGGGCGTAAAGTCGCCCAAAACGCCCAAAAACAGCCTCACCCATTATCCTCGCCCTTTGCGTTTAGGTTCTACACGTTGCTGTAATGCCATTTGCTTCCTTAGGCCTAGACGCCTCCATCCTTAAAGCGGTCGCCGACCAGGGTTACACTGAACCCACGCCGATCCAGAAGGCCGCCATCCCTTCAGTCATCGAGGGGGTCGACGTCATTGGCATCGCCCAGACGGGTACCGGCAAGACGGCCGCCTTCACGCTGCCTTTGCTCACCCGCCTGCTCCGCACGGCCAATAACACCCATAAGGGACGCGTCCGCTGCCTCATTCTGGCCCCGACCCGCGAATTGGTCGTTCAAATCGCCGAGAACGTCGCCGCCTACTCCCGCTATTCCGGTGCAGTCGTCGCTACCTGCTACGGCGGCGTCAGCGAACGCCCCCAGATTGCTGCTCTCCGTAAGGGCTGCGACTTCCTCGTCGCCACCCCGGGTCGCTTGCTCGACTTGGGCAGCCAAGGCCACGGTGACTTCTCCGCCGTGGAGTGCCTCGTCCTCGACGAAGCTGACCGTATGCTCGACATGGGCTTCCTCCCAGCGATCAACACGATCGTCCGTGCACTCCCACCTGAACGCCAGACCTTGATGTTCTCGGCCACGCTCTCCCGCGAGATCGAGACCCTGACCAAGCAGTATCAACGCTCGCCTAAGCTGATCGAAGTCGGCCGCCGCGCCAACCCGGCCGAAACGGTCACCCAGCTCCTCTTCGAGTGCCCCGGCGCCCTCAAGCAGGTCATGCTGCACCACCTCCTGAAGGACGAAGCCATGAACATGGTCCTCGTCTTCGCCCGCACCAAGCACGGCGCTGACCGCGTCTGCCGCAAACTCGACGGCGACGGCATCTCCTGCGCCGCCATCCACGCCAACCGCTCGCAGGCCCAGCGACAGCGTGCACTGCAGGCTTTCAAGAATGGCGAAATCCGCGTCCTCGTCGCGACCGACATCGCTTCGCGCGGTATCGACGTTGACGGCATCAGTCACGTCGTGAACTTCGACTTCCCTGACCAGATTGAAGACTACGTGCACCGTATTGGCCGTACGGGCCGCGCGCTCTCCACGGGCACTGCCGTCACCTTCATCACCCGCGAAGACTTGGGTGACCTCCGTCGCCTCGAGCGCATCGTCGGTAAGCACCTCCACTGTGGTAAGCTCCCGGGCTTCGACTACACGCAGCAGGCTCCGCCTCGCACTCCCGAAGATTTCCAGCGCAATCAGGATCCTCGCGCCGGTGCTCACCACAGCGAACGCGAAGGCCGTCCGCAGGGTGGTCGTAATGGCGGCTACCGCGCCGCGCAGGGCAGCTACCGTCCGTTTGGCCGTCCCGGCACCCGTCGCTCGGGTGGTCCTAAGTAAGCCACGAGCAAGGTTCGAACAAGCCCGGTCACCCCGGGCTTTTTTGTGCCTACAACCAAGGCCCCTTGATCGCTCTATCACCAGTAAGGCTTTTCCTATGGGAATAGTTCATATAGTGGATACACGTCCGCTGGGAGCGTGACACCTTGAAGGAAGAACAATTAACTTTCAGTGCCAACTGGTTTTTAATAGATGACAGTATGCGACTACCCCTCCCCAGCCGCTGGATGCTCCTTGTCGCCCTATTGTTGATGGCGCAAGCGCCGCTGAGCGCCGCCGAATTATCCAAGCCCAACATCATTTTTGTCCTTTTCGATGATCTCGGCTACGGCCAGCCGCCGAGCTATAATCCGAAGTCAGCCCTGCGCACGCCGAACCTCGATCAGTTCGCCACGCAAGGGATGCGGTTCACGGATGCGCACACGGCCGCGGCAGTTTGCACCCCTACTCGCTACGGCCTGCTCACGGGGCGCTATCCGTCACGCATCGGGCAATTCGGCGTGCTGACCACGTTCTCCAAGCCCATCATTCCTCCGGGTCGCCCGACCGTGGCATCGTTGCTCAAGTCGCAAGGCTACGCGACGGCCTGTATCGGAAAGTGGCACCTCGGCATGGAGTGGGTCGACGGTAAGCCGGGCAGCGAGAAGGAAGTACCGATGGGTGCAAGGATGACCGGTGGCCCGAATGCGCTCGGGTTTGATTACTTTTACGGTTTCACGCACGCACGGAACATCGGCACCATCATCGAGCAGGACCATGTTGTCGCCCATGTGGCACCGGTGGAAAACCAGCCGCTCATGGCGAAGAAAGTGGTGGAGTGGCTCGACCAAAGAAAAGCGGCGGAGCCGTTCTTTCTCTACTTCCCGGTCGGTATTCCGCATGAGCCAATCGTCCCCTCGGAGGAATTTATCGGAAAGAGCGGTGCCAAGGACTTGGTCAAGAATGACCCGAAGTATGGTGACTGGCTTTTCGAGGGCGACGCCTTCTTGGGCAGGATTCTTGAAGCGCTGGAGCGGAATCACCTCGCAGAGAACACGCTCATCATTGTCGCCAGCGATAACGGGGCCGAACATCGCGCCTACGAGCCTTTACGTGAATCCAAGCGCAGTATCTATGAAGGCGGGCATCGGGTTCCATTCATCGTGCGCTGGCCGGGCAAGGTGAAGCCTGGTTCGGTGAATGATCACACCGTTTGCCTCAATGATCTCATGGCCACCGCCGCTGAAATCACTGGCACGAAAGTCCCCGCTGGCGCCGGCGAGGACAGCGTGAGCTTGGTTCAGGAATTACTCGGTACCGCGAAGGACGGCGTGCGCGAAGCCACCATCCACCAGTCCGCCGCGGGCGATCTGGCCCTTCGGCAGGGCCCTTGGAAACTAATCTTCCACAAAGACGGCCGGCGCGAGCTTTTCAATTTACAAATCGACTTAAGCGAAACGACCGATGTGGGTGCGGCGAATCCGGAGATTGTCCGAGCAATGACAGCGCTCATGCAGCGCTATATCAACGATGGTCGTAGTACTGTCGGCGCCGCGCAGAAGAATGACTTTACCCTCTCCATCGGTGCCCGTGAAACCAAAGATAAAGGTAAGAAGAACGAACCCAAGTCGGCTGCAGCGATGAAATCGACGGCCGAGCGGGCGCACGAAATGGCTTTGGCTGCGGACGCTTCCTTTGATTAAGCCCGGACTGCGCTATCGAGATAAGGGCGCACCCAGTCTAAAGGCAGAGCCTGGGCGGGTCTATCAGCGAACGGACGCGACGCAGTCGCGCCCCTACCGGAGCGGCAACTAGGTCAGCACGCAGTGCTGTCCCTGCCTGTCACTTTCCGAGCTCAATCGACTTCACCCGCGCGCTGGTGATCTGTGGGGAAAGCGTAAGCGTGGCGCGATGGTAGGCGCCATCGTAGCCGGCCTTGGGGAGGGGGATGACGAGTCGACGCATCTGGCCATCGGCGACCAGCGGTAGCGATAGTTGGATGTCCGTGCCGCCCGTATTCAAAGGATGTTTGCTGAGCGTGAGCGTCGCTTTGGCACCTTCGCCGCTGAAGGCAGCCTCAATGGTTACCGTGGGTGCTTGTTCGGCCTGCCAGAAGGTGAGTGGGCTGAGGGCGCGTAGGGGGGCCTTGCCGTCTGGACGGAGGTCGAGTTCCCCACGAATCGGCCACCCGGCATAAGTGCCAACGCCGGCATAGAACCAGCCTTGTCGGTCAGAGGTAAAGCGCCAGCGCGGGGCAGGTGGATGGCGTGCGGCCGTCACCTCTTGGGCGCGCGAGCGGATGGTCTTCAGGTTCCCCACCACGAGTTCGTAGTCATACTCGTACCGGATATCGTGATCGAGGATCTCCTTGCCTTGGCCAGCAAGATAGCCCGTGGCGTTGGCGTGCGAAGCATTCGGCCCAGGTTGGCCAGCGAAGCCGCCCGTGTGGTCCGTGAGCGCCGGCGTGATCAGGCCGATGCCTTCGTCGGCGGCGTTGAGCAGGGCCGACCAATGCTCCGTCGCTTCCCAATAGACCCAAGGGTGTTTCGTCTTTGATTTAGGCTGCTCGGTGATGGCTTCGCCGGTGAAAGGGCGGGTGCCGACGTAGCTAACGACGCGGAAGAAGGCCCCGTTTGCATAGAGCGCAGGAAATTCCTGCTGCCGGGCGGCGTAACGCGTGCGGTCGGAACGGGCATTGGTCAGGCGGGAGCGGACCTTCACCCAAGATCCTTCTAACTCGAGCCAGGAGTCGAAGGTGCACTCAGCGGGGACGTTGTTCAGCGGCCATTGCATCGGGATACAGGCGACGTGCAGTTTCTTGCCGTCGTTCTCGTGGGCGATCACCCTGGACGGGTTCTTGAAGTCATCGCCCGTCTGAATCGGATTCCAGCCGAGGCCTTTCCAGTGCTCGGAAGGGGATTGGCCTTTCTCTGTATACGGTACTGGGCCGGAGTAGAACGACATCTGCACCTGCCGACCGAGGTCGTAGTTGTTAATCAGGTTGCGGCCGTCCTTAGGCGCCAAGTAGACGATGGCGCCGCCGTGGTTCAGGTCGACCCCGACGCGGATAACGCCGTTGTCGAGGTAGCTCATTTTCGCGCCCGGCGGGAGCTCATCGGCCG
>CAIXHF010000204.1 GCA_903919185.1 uncultured Opitutia bacterium
CGCACCACGCCAGCTTCGACATCCGGCAGGAGCAGGTCCTGCTGAGCTTTATTGAAGCGATGGATTTCATCCACCACGAGGACGGTCTTCCGCGAAGGCGAACGGCGGGCCTCGGCGAGGACCTCACGGAGCTCTGGCGTGCCCGAAAGCACGGCATTGACACGCACGACCGTGGACTCCGTCTCGGCGGCGATGACTTCGGCTAAGGTAGTCTTGCCGCAACCCGGCGGTCCGTAAAACAGCAACGAGCCAAAGTTGTCAGCTTTGATGAGGCGGGGCAGCAACGCGTTTGGCCCCAGCAAGGCGGTATGGCCCACGACCTCGCTGAGGTTGCGCGGACGCATGCGTGCGGCGACAGGACGGCGCCGGGCGGGCACTTCGGGCGTAGGCTCCGCCTGCCCGAAACCCGGCAGCGACGCGTCCGACCCGTGATGCGCGGCCCCCACGGAGCTTACTTCCCGGGAGCGTACTCGACCAAGTGGCAATAAGGACGGCCACCCTTTTTCTCGTAATAACGCTGGTGGTATTCTTCGGCTTTCCAGAAAGGCTGCGCCACCTCGATTTTCGTCGCGATAGGCTCGGCATATACCTTGGCGGCGGTCAACGCGGCCTTCACTTCTTCGGCGACCTTCTTCTGCTCTGGCGAGTGGAAGAAAATCACCGAGCGATACTGATCGCCTTCGTCTGGGCCTTGGCGGTCGACCTGCGTCGGATTATGCATGCGGAAAAAGTATTCTACCAACTGGCGGTAGCTGACCTTAGCCGGGTCGAAGGTGACTTCGATAACTTCGGCGTGGCCAGTATCGTGCTGACAGATTTGGCGGTAGGTGGGGTTCTCGGTCTTGCCGCCGCTGTAGCCACAATAGGCTTCGCTGACGCCGGGAATCTTCCGGTATTGGTATTCGACGCCCCAGAAGCAACCGGCGCCGAAGGTAGCCTTTTCGAGTTTAGGAGGAGTGGTCATGGGCTTGGAAGCGGGGGCAGCGGTTTCGGCGGCGGAGAGACTAAGGCAGGCCGCGAGCGCGAGGCAAAGTCGGCCAAGAGGCAGGAAGGACGAGGTCATGGCGGTGATACCCATACAGCCTAAAGCCTTTTTCCCAGCCGAAGCAAGGGGGACCTAGTTTAGGAAACTACCTGGCGGAGCCCGTCCGCCAAGGCCTCGGGACTTTGCGGGGTCGTCGTCAGCCCACGTTCCGGGGTCAGGTAGAAGGTATCCAAGGCAAACCCTTGCTCCGTCGAAATGTTCGCGAAGGTGATCGCGTAGCCCGCCCCACGAATAACCAAGCCCATGCGGAATAACAGCCCGAGCCGGTCATTGCACTGCACCTCGGCCACCGTCCGGCCCAAGGCTTCTTCGTAGTAGACACTGACCTCAGCAGCGAGGGGCACAAAGGCCTTGCGCCGCGGAGCCGTCAACGTGGCGCGGACTTCCTCTTGGCCGACTTCGTCGACGAGGTCGTAACCGCCGACCAAAGAACGGGCCAAGGCTTCGGCGAACTTCTGTTTGGCACCGAGTTCCTTGCCGACCGGTAAGACGACTTTGAAGAAGTCGATCGCGACGTCGTCCTCCCGCGAGAAGGCCCGACACGAGACAATGTTAATACCCGCCACAGCGAAAGCCCCCGCCATGCGGCTGAAGAGCCCGGCGCGGTCCCAAGTCACCACGGTGACGGCGGACTGTCCGGAGCCGACGTCGTCGTGCCATTCCACAATCGGCTGGAGCGACTGTTCGGCATCTTCATGGGCAACGGTGGCGATGAGGCGATGAATCAGGCCAATGTGCACGGCCGCATCTTCGGCCGCGACGTGTAGGAAATAGCCTGAAGGCATCTGCGTGAAGTGGGCTTCCAATTCATCGGCTGGCACCGTCCCCGCAAGGAGTTCCGCGGTCTGTTCGCGCAAGGCCGTCGCGGCGACGTCGGCCTCGGCTTCGGCTTCACCGGCGAGCTTGGCTAAGGTGCGACGATAGAGCGTCCAATGCTGGCCGTCCTTAAAGCTCGTCCAAAGGTCGGGCGAGGTGGCGCGAGCATCGCAACGGGTGTGCACGTGCAGGCTACGCAGAACCTGTTCATCGCCGACAATCGATGCAAAGCGCTCGATGTTGGCGGGATCATCCACGTCATGGCGTTGCCAGTAGATGCCCATGATTAAATGATGGCGAATAACCGCGGCGGCGACTTCGCGTTCGCGGGCGTCGAAGCCGAGGCGCTCCAAGACGACCGCGGCAATGGGGACGCCGCGTTCGGCATGTCCTTCGATGCCGCCCGCTTTGGCGATATCGTGCAGGAAAAGGATGGCGTAGAGGAACGAGGGCGCCTCCGAGCCTAAGACGACCTCGCGGTAGCGACGATCGACCTCGGTTTTGCCTTCGTAAATCTCGTCTAACTCCAGTAAGCAACGGAGCGTGTGCACATCCGCCGTCCAACGGTGATAGAACTCAAATTGCACCAGGCAGTGTAAACCAGCGAACTCTGGTACAAGCCGGTAAAGCAGGTCATGCTCACGGAGCGCGTGCAGGGCGCCGAAGACGCGGCCGGCCTCGGTCAACATCGCCCGCAAGGCGCTGCAAGCCTCTTCGGCGAAGGCGACATCGGGAGTCAGCAGGTGGGCCCGCTCGCGGACCAACAAGGACAGGGCCCGCTCCGGGCGAGCCTCATGGACTTGGCATAAACGGAAGAGGCGGACGAGGCGACCGGGGTCTTCTTCAAAGACGAGGCGATGCTGCGCAGCGACGGTGCCACCGGGCACAAGCCGGAAGCCATCGACTAAAATGGGTTCGCCCCACCCGGCTGGCTCCGGTTCGCCCATCACGGCGCCTTCGACCATTTCCGCACAACGCCGAACGTGATCGGCGGCGTCAAAGTAATCACGCATCAAGGCGCCGATACGGGACTTCAAATCACCAGGGTAGCCCAAGGCTTCCGCGATGGTGTCTTGGCGTTCGAGTGAAAGCTGTTCTGTCGGGCGGGTGACCTGAAAATGGAGTTCGCATCGCAGGCGCAATAGGCAAGCCCGAGCCTGCTCGAACTTGGCGAGGTCGGAAGTCGGCAGGAAACCCGCCGTGCCAAGGCCACGCGGGCCAGCGACGCCGCGGGCGATGCGGGCTAGCCAAACGCAACCTTGGACGTCACGGAGAGCACCTACCCCGTTCTTAAGGTCAGGCTCTTGGAGGTAAGCGCTACCGCCCGCCTTTTCGCGACGTTTGCGTTGCGACTCCACGATGGCCTTCGCCAAGGGCTGCCAGGCTTGGCCGCTCAAAAGCTCGGACAACCGCACTTCCAGCTGGGCAAACTGCGAGCGCTCGCCGCACAGGAGACGCGTCTCGAGTAAGGCCACATGTAGATGCAAGTCATTGCGGGCGTAGTCAGCGGCCTCTTCGACCGTACGGACCGATTGACCAACCTTCAGGCCGACATCCCACAAGGGGTAAAGAATCGTTTCCACTGCCTGCTTGGTCTCGGCCGTATGCGCGGGCACTAAAACCAATAGGTCAATATCGCTCAAAGGACAGAGCTCAGCCCGGCCATAACCTCCCGTCGCCACCAGCGTCAGGCTTGCGGCGGCAGGCCCAGCGCGAAGGAACAGCGCGTCGATGATGATATCGATGGCGTCAGAGCGCAACTTAGCGACTTCATCGCCCGGAATACCCGACCGATGGGCCGCCAACTGAATCTCGCGAGCTTCCAGGAGAAAGGCTTTGGCCCGCGGCACGACCGCCCCCTCGAGGGCCGCCTGCCCGGCCAACCCATGCTGGAGGGCGGCATGCCGGAGGCGAACGGCGGAGGATTCGAATTCAGGCGACATCGGCGGTGACTGACAACCTGCGAGGAAACGCGGGGTCATTCAAGGCCATTGCAAAAAAGTCCGCTGCCGTTAAACTATCAACCATGTCTTTTTATGAACAGATTAAAGCCGGCCTCAGCCAGCTTTCCGACGTCAAGGAACTGATCAAAGTCGGCGGCATCCCCGCCATGACGTTTATCGTCTTCGCCGAGACGGGCCTACTCTTCGGCTTCTTCCTCCCCGGGGACTCCATGATTGTGATCGCCGGCATCTTTACCTCTGCCAACCAGGCGAGCGGCGGCCAAGCGCTCATGGACCCGTGGACACTTTCGGGCTGGCTCATCGCCGCGGCCATCGTCGGCAATGAGACGGGGCGCTGGCTCGGGCTTAAGTTCGGCCAACGCGTCGAAGGCTGGAGCGATGGCTGGCTTTACAAGCGTCGCTACCTAGAAGCCACGCGCACTTACTATGCTGAAAGGGGCGCCTCTTCGCTCGTGCTGGCCCGCTTCCTACCGATCATCCGTACCTTCATACCCTTCGTCGCTGGCATGGGCCAGATGTCCGCGGGTCGTTTCTTTGTCTGGAACGTCATCGGCGCCGTGCTCTGGATTGGCTCGTTGGTCGGCCTTGGCCACGTCATTGGCAATACGCCCCTCGCCGACAACCTCGGCCTCGTCATTGGAACCGTCATCGGCCTGTCCTTCCTCCCCGTCGTCTGGAAGCTGGCGTGGAGCTACTTCAGCGCGCCTTCACCGGAATCCAAAACTTAAAGGTCGTCCCCGTCGGGCCAGACTGCTCGACCATGATGTCGCCGCGGTGATCGCGGAGGATGCGCTTCACGATGGCTAAGCCGAGGCCAGTGCCGTCTTCCCGGCTCGTGAAGAACGATTCGAAGATCTTCGGCAGGATTTCGCGGGGAATACCCGAACCAGTATCCGCAATGCGCACTGAGATGACTTCGCCCTGCGGACCGGGCTCGCGCGCCACCCGCAACGACAGCTTACCGCCTTTGGGCATGGCCTGCACCGCGTTCAGCAATAAGTTTAGGAAGACCTGCTGGATCTGACCAGGGTTGCCTTCCACGAAGGGGAGATCTGGCTCGGAAACCACCATCGCCTCCACGCCAACCTGCTGGAACTTTAGGCGGAGGAGAAGCACCGCGCTATCGGCGGCGCCATCGAGCGGGAAAGACTTAAAAGCCCCCGACTGGGCTTTGCTCATGCCGAGCACGCGCGAGACGACGCCTTCCATGTGCGTGAC
This sequence comes from uncultured Opitutia bacterium, assembly GCA_903919185.1. Taxonomy (GTDB): domain Bacteria; phylum Verrucomicrobiota; class Verrucomicrobiia; order Opitutales; family UBA953; genus UBA953. The sequence continues at coordinate 5,044 of CAIXHF010000204.1, forward strand.
TTTCTCCCGCATGACACCGAGGTCCTCCTGCTTAGGGTCAGCCGCGGCCAAGCCCTGGCCCAAGGTATCGCAGAGCAGTTTCATCACTGTCAGGGGATTGCGGATCTCGTGCGCCACCTCGGCGGAAAGTAGGCCGAGCGCAGTCAAGCGTTCGCTGCGGCGGAGGCCTTCTTCAACCGTGAAGACCTTGGCATACAGGCGCGCATTCTGAATCGAGGACGCACCGAACGACGACAGGGCTGTCACCAAGTGCTTATCGTCATCGGAAAAACGATAGGGCCCCATCGACACGCAAACCAGCACGCCAAAAGTCTCGTCCTCGTAACGCACGGGCACGGCCAACAACGAAGACGAGGCAACGGGGTCGACCAAGCGCGTGAAGAGGTGCTCTTCGGATTTACCGGCAACTGGTACGACCAACGCCCGCCGACGGGTAGCAGCCGTCCCGATGGAGGTTTGATCGATGCTCGTGACCGGATTAAACACGCTCCCGGCACACTCACCATCCAAGAAGCTCAGGGTAAGCTCGCGGTCATTGAGCCGATAATAAGCGACCGCCCGCGCCCCTAAGAGGGCCCGCGTATGCCGAGCCAAGTCCGCAGTAATGCCCGGCTCATCACGTTCCCGGGCCAATTCCTGCGCGGCACCGACGAGCGCCTCCAACTGGGCAGCCTTGGAACGCAACTGCCGGAGCAACCAGATACGACCGACGGCCTTGGAGGCCTCGTTGGTCAGCAGCGACAGGAAAGCGACGTCAGCCTCGGTAAAGGCGGCCAAGCGATCGGAGTCACAATTGACGACCCCGATGACGTTCCCCATGAGCTCCATCGGGACGGCCAACTCGGACCGAATACCTTGGCGCAGCTCGACATAGCGAGGATCCTTGGAGACATCGGGAATTAATAAAGGCCGCGCATGCAAGGCGACCCAGCCAGTGATGCCCTGCCCTTGGGCCATGACCTGCTGGATAGAGTCCGCAGCGAGCCCATTACTCACTTCAATCCGTAACGAACCCGTCGTCGGCTCCAGCAAGGCAATCGAAGCGCTGGAAGCGTTTAAACTATGGACGATCTCCGCTAGAATGAAGTCGAGGGCTTCCTGTGGGTCTTCGGTCGCGTTGACGAACGCGCCGACGCGATAAAGGCAATCGAGGACGCGGGTGTCGCCGGGACGTTCCTGCGGGCGATTGGCTGGGGACATCGCTTAGAGGGAGTGATCCATGTCGAGCGCCGGGGCATCGACCGAGGTTCGGCCAATCACGACCGCGGGCACGCCAGCCACGCTGGTATGTGGGGCGACGTCCTTCAGGACCACGGAGCCAGCACCGATTTTGGCCCCCTCGCCGACGGTGATGTTACCAAGGATCTTGGCGCCGGCGCCGATGAGCACCCCCGAACGAATCTTCGGGTGACGGTCGCCGCGGGCCTTACCCGTGCCACCCAAGGTCACCTCATGCAGGAAAGAAACATTATCGCCGACGACGGCGGTCTCCCCCGCGACGAAACCGGTGGCGTGGTCCAAGAGAATGCCGACACCGAAAGACGCCGCCGGGTGAATATCCACGGCTAAGTGCTCGGACATCAACGACTGCAAATGCGCGGCGAGTTCCCGGCGGCCGGACTTCCATAGTGAATGGGCCAAGCGATGTAGCGAGATGGCATGAAAACCTTTATACCAAAGAAACGGGACCAGCGCATGCTCCGTTGCCGGGTCGCGCTCCAAGGTGGCCCGGATATCGGCCCGCATCTGCGCAAGAATCTCTGGGTCAGCAGCAATCGCCTGTTGCATCGCAGCCACCAAAGAGTCGACGTCATTACCCGTCGGAGCAATCCGCTCGGAGAGGCGACGGACGATACCCTCCGCGAAAGTCCCACGATCCAGGACGTAGCGCTTCAGCATCGGCACTAAAGCCGGCTCGGCCTGCGCCACGACTTGGGCACGGGCGTGGATGTCCGCCCAGAGGGAGGCTTCAGTGGCGCAAGCCAGGGCGGTGGAACGGGCGTCAGCCATAAGCAGGGTTTAAATCCCCCTTTTTGTCCTTTTTGGCAACCCATGAGTAAAAATTGGCGAAAATCAGCCTTTAACCGTGGTTACAGTGTAACGACAGCTTACCGTCGGGGTTGTAAACTGTAAGGAAGCCCCTACAAATCACCTCACACCCAACACACCCATGCGTCTCCTCACCTCCCTCCTCGCTTGCTTCGTCGCTCTAGCTGCTTCGGCCGCTGTAGAAATCGGCAAGCCCGCTCCTGAGTTCACCGCCAAGGATAAGGACGGCAAGACCGTCTCGCTGTCCGACTTCAAGGGCAAGACCGTCGTCCTCGAATGGTACAACCCTGGTTGCCCTTACGTGAAGAAGTTCTACGACGTCGGCGCCATGCAGAACGCCCAGAAGGACGCCATCGGTCAAGGCGTCGTCTGGCTCGTCATCAACACCGGCGGCCACAAGCTGAATGAAGCGAATGGCTACTACCCGGGCACCGTCATCAACGACGAAGGCAGCAAGATTGCTCGCGCCTACGAAGCCAAGACCACCCCGCACTGCTTCGTCATCGATGCCAAGGGTAACCTCGCCTACAAGGGCGCCATCGACAGCATCCCCTCCACGAAGTCGACCGATATCGAAAAGGCCATCAACTACGTCGCCGTGACGATTAAGGCTCTCAAGGACGGCAAGGCCCCCGAAGTGACTGCCACGAAGTCCTACGGTTGCGGCGTGAAGTACTAAGCGTTACTTGAGCCAACTCAAAGGGCGTCCACTCGGACGCCCTTTTTTGTGCCCAATTAAAACTGTCTAAGCCAAACCGGTCGCCCGCAGCAGCTGGGCGTGGACCTGATCATTGCGCAGGAAAGGCGTAAACAGGGCTGAGCCTGGGCCGACGGCGCAGAATTCCACCATCTCGCCCGTGTGATTCATCGACGTGAAACCCACGCCCGTATACTTCGGGATAGCCTCGGTGAGGGTCTTCATGCTGATGACTTTATCTAAGTCAGCGGTCTTGAACTTGAGGCCCGTTGCATCGACCAAGAGGTCTTGCCATTCCTTCGGTTTCTTAAAGTCCTTCGCCTCCAACTTGATTTGCTCCAAGGAGCGGTTGAACTGCGTCAGGCGCAGGAAAGTCTGGTCCGTCTCATTGTAAGAAGGCAACTTGGTTTCAAAATCTTCGTTACCGATTCCGTTCACCTGTAAGCCACCCGTACCGTGGTCGGTCGTGACAATGAGTAACGTATCTGGATTCGTCGCGATAAACTTCAGCACCGTCGCGATGGCATCGTCGAAGGCGATTTGATCAAGGATCGCACCAATAGCGTCGTTGGCATGGGCGGCGTGGTCGATCCGACCACCTTCCACCATCAGGAAGAAGCCTTCGGAGCCACTCTGGAGGCCAGCTAAGGCCACCTGGGTCATCTCCGCCAAGGTCGGCGTAACGGCTGCGAGTTCCGGGCGGTGTAACCGATCCACTTCCATGGGGAGGTAATTCTTGCTAAATAGTCCGAGCAAGGGGCCCGGTCCACGGTGGGCCAGCAATTGAGTGCGGTTGGTCACGTGGGCATACCCAACTTTCTTATAAGCGGAAACGAGGCTCTCACCAAAATAAGATGCCCCTCCGCCGAGCACGACATCCACGCCACGTTCGAGATACTGGAAAGCGACTTCCCTTTGATCCGCACGCTTGCTCACGTTCGTGACGAAACCCGCGGGGGTGGCGTGGGTCGCCGTCGCCGTCGTCACCAGACCGGTACGCTTACGCACGGCCTTCATCCGTTGGAGGATGGTGACGGGTTTGCGGCCATCCGTTGTCACGTTAAGAGACCCATTCTGAACGCGCTCACCAATCGCCCAGCAACTCGCGGCGGCCGCGGAGTCGGTGACCAAGCCAGTCGCAGAATGCGTCTCACAGAGCGAACGCACCACCGGTAATTCGCGGTACATCCGGAGCCAATGGCTCTCCCGCTGGTGTACGAGTTTCAGATAATCGACGGCGGCGGACAGCGTCCCCATACCCATACCGTCCGATACCATGAAGATGACATTCTTAGCCAAACTTTGCGCTGAGTTAGCGGCGCTTTCGCGGGTCGTCGCACCTAAGGCGGGGACCGCGGCGGCACCGAAGGCCAGGCCGCCGAGGCTAGCGGCTTTCAAGAAGTCGCGACGGGAGTTGGGACGAACCGGAGGCATGCCCACAAGAAGGCAGGTGGTCCTCCCGCCTGCAATCGGGAAACATCTACCCACCCTCGCCCGAGGCTTCATCAGGTCAAATTACCGCGTCAAACGCGTTACGCCTTGGGCTGAGCAGTCGGAGCCGGAGCCGTCGGGACGTGCACCTTGAGCCGGCGTTCCGAGATTTCAGCCAAAACGAGGCCGAGGAATTCTTCAAATGGACGGTTACCTTCGAACGCTTTGTCGGAGCGCGAGCGCACGTTCACAAGACCAGAATCCTTCTCCTTTTGGCCGATGACGAGCATGTGAGGGACCTTGGTAATTTCGGCCCGGCGAATCTTAGCACCGAGCTTGTCGGAAGTGGTATCGACGGTGGCCCGGATACAGGCCTGCTTGAGCTTTTCGCCGATCTCTTCACAATAGGCGTTAAGGTCGTCATTGAGCGAAATCACCCGGACCTGCTCGGGGGCTAACCAAGTCGGGAAGTCGCCCGCAAAGTGCTCGATGAGGATACCCACGAAACGCTCCATGGAACCGAACGGGGCGCGGTGAATCATCACGGGACGGTGTGGCTTGTTGTCGGCGCCGTTATACGAAAGCTCAAAACGCTCTGGTAAGTTGAAGTCGACCTGCACCGTACCCAGCTGCCATTCGCGACCGATGACGTCGCGCACCACGAAGTCGATCTTCGGGCCATAGAAGGCGGCTTCGCCGGCTTCTTCGGTGAAGCTGACGCCCAAGGTGGCGGCAGCCGAGCGACAAGCGGCTTCGGCCTTATCCCAATTCTCAGTGGAACCGGTATATTTATTGGAGTCCGGGTTCCGCAGGCCCACCCGAACGCGGTAATCATTCAAGCCAAGGGTTTTGAGGACGACCTTGACGAGTTCGAGGCAACCGAGGACTTCCTGGCCGACCTGATCTTCCGTACAAAAGAGGTGACCGTCGTCCTGCGTGAAGCCACGGACGCGGGTCATGCCGTTGAGTTCCCCGGACTGCTCCCAGCGGTAGACCGTACCGAACTCGGCGAGGCGAACCGGGAGGTCGCGGTAGGAATGCGGCTGCGAGGCAAAAATGCGGATGTGGTGCGGGCAGTTCATCGGCTTCAGCAGGAAGCCCTGGACCGTGCCGTCTTCGAGCCGGTTGGTCAGCTCGCCGCAACCGCAGCCTTCTTTCGAAAGGAGCTCCATCGCCTCGCGCTCGACGAGCGGCGGGAACTGGGCGTCCTTATAATAGGGGAAGTGGCCGGAGGTCCGGTAGAGGTCAAGGTTACCGATGTGCGGGGTGAAGACCTGCTTGTAGCCGGTCTGGAAGAGCTGGGCCGAGATGAAGTTCTGGAGCTCTTGGCGCACGACGGCACCGTTCGGGGTCCAGAGAATCAGGCCTTGCCCAACTTTCTCATCGATATGGAAGAGCTTCAGTTCCTTGCCGAGGCGACGGTGGTCGCGCTTCTTGGCCTCTTCGGCTCGAACCAGTGACTGCTCGAGTTCTTCCTTCGTTGCAAAAGCGGTGCCGTAAATACGTTGCAGCTGCTTATTCTTCTCATTGCCGCGGTGGTAGGCGCCCGCGATGTGCAAGAGCTTGAAGGCCTTGACCTGCGAGGAATAGCGGACGTGCGTGCCCGCACAGAGGTCGACGAACTCACCGTTCTTATAAAAGGAAATCGTCTCGCCGGCGGGGATGTCGCCGAGGCGGCCGATTTTGTAGGCGACTTGACCGCGCTCGCGAAGGAGCTTATCGGCTTCTTCCAAGGTGCACTCGAAGCGCTCAAACTTTTGGTTCTCTTTCGAGATGCGACGCATCTCCTCTTCGATTTTAACGAGGTCCTCGGCCGTGAAAGCATGGTCGAGGTCGAAGTCGTAGTAGAAGCCGTTATCGGTCGGTGGCCCGATGTCCAACTGCGCCTGCGGGAACAGGCGGAGAACGGCGGCACCCAGCATGTGGGCGGCGGAGTGGCGAATCTCCTCGAGGGGAGTCATCTGCGGGCGGGAGGACATGATGGCAAAGCGTCCTTTACCGCTAGGGACTCCCGGGGCGGAGGGCAAGGACGGAGGCAAGCCCCGCCCTCCCTCGATTCTGGCTATTCCTTAACGATTTCGAAGCGCATCGTGACCACCACGCGGATGGTCTTCTCGATGGAGTAGAAATCGATGCTGTTGGCGTCGGACTCCCCCACGCGGTCCTTAGCGCAGATCTGGATCACCCCCTGCGCGGCGTCCAACAAGGACCCGACCTTGGAACCGGAACCGGCGACCATGGTGGCGGCGCGGCGTTGGGCATCCTTGGCCGCGGCCTCGAGTAATTCCTGCTTGGAATCGTTCAACTTCACTAAACGGTAAATGGGCGCACCCCGCACGAGGGTTACGCCCTGCTCGAGGTAGATTTCCTGCCGCGAGAAGGCCAAGACGCGATCGACATTCGGAGTTTCGATCGTGAAAGCCTGGATGAAGGTAAACTCCGGGACCTTCCCGCGTGCAAAGCGATTAAAGTCGATTGGCGCACGCTGAATCGGCGTGCGGACGCCATCTTGATTGGGAGCAAACTCGGTAAAGACCGCCGCTTCCAAGCGCGTGTTCTCGGAAGCCGTGAAGACGATTTCGGATTCGGCGAAACCTGCTTCCTTCAGTAGCTTTTGCACGGCGGCGCGCTGGGCCAACATCGCCGCTCGGCCTTCATTGAAATTCTCGCCACGCCACGATAACGTGGCGTTCAGCGAACCTTGACCCGAGCGCACATCGAGCGTCGCGACACCTTTGACGGTGATTTCGGGGCGGGTATTTTTAAACTGCCCAATCGACTTACCCATCTTGTCGGAAGCGACCACAAACGCGAGGGCGAGGGCGATGCCGAAGAGGAGAAATGCGAGGGACGGAAGAAGCGTGAAGTTGACCGGACGGGCGGGCGTGTCGTTGGACATAAGGAAGCCTGTAGACTGACCGCAGCAGCGAGCCTTTCAACGGACACTTATCAACAATCTGGAAGAACTAAACCGGCTTCAGGTCGTACCCATCCTTGCGGTCCAGCATCGCCCAGCCGCGGGCCGTCAGCTCCTGGCGGAGGCGGTCAGCGGCGGCAAAGTCCTTGGCCTGCTTGGCCGCCCATCGCTGGGCCGCCAGGGCGACGACCTCGGCCGGGGCGGCCGCAACGGGGGCTGCCGTGAAGAGGGTTAGGCCGAGGGCGTAGAGAATCTTGCCCAGGCCAGAGAGGTCTTGGCGGGCCTGCGTAGAGGTCGGCTCGTCCTTGTCCGCCAAAACGGTGAAAACCTGCCCGAGGCAGCCGGGGACGTTCAGGTCATTTTGCAGGACCTCCCAGGCATGCTGGAAGCGGCCCCAGGCAGTCTGGGTCTCCTGGATGACGGGAGGGAGGAACTCGGCCCGGGTAAACCCGGCGGCCGCCAACAAACGGTCGGTGCCGCGCTCGAGCTTGGCCAGGGCGGAATGGGCGTCTTCAACGCCCTTAAAGGTGAAGTTAAGGGAACTCCGATAGTGGCCGGCGATGAGCGCGTAGCGGACCTCGGTGGTGGTGAAGCCCTTCGCGATGAGTTGGTCTAAGGTATAGAGGTTACCCTTGCTTTTGGACATCTTATCACCGTCGACGAGCAGGTGGGCACTATGGAACCAGTGCGCCGCAAACCCTTGAATGCCGGTCGCACATTCGGTCTGGGCAATCTCGTTTTCGTGGTGCGGGAAGCAGAGGTCGATGCCGCCACCGTGCAGGTCAAACGTCGCCCCGAGGTGTTCGAGCGACATCGCCGAGCACTCGATGTGCCAACCGGGCCGGCCTTCGCCCCACGGGCTCGGCCAGAAATTCGCGCCATCTTCAGGCTTACGGGACTTCCAGAGGGCGAAGTCGGAAGCCGACTCGCGTTCATATTCGTCGGCGTCGTTCGCTTCGCCTGCGCTGTTGGTACCCTGCGTCTCGAGCTTGGAGAAATCCAAGTGCGTGAGTTTGCCGTAGTCCTTACACGTGCAGACCTTAAAGTAAACCGAGCCATCCTTAGCGACGTAAGCATGGCCCCGATCAACGAGGGCTTTGATCATCGCCACCTGCTGCGGGATATGCGCGACTGCACTGGGCTCCACGTGTGGAGCCAATAAACCCAAGGCTTGGCAATCGCGATGGAACTTGTCCCTCCACTGCTGCGTGAACGCCGGCAAGGTCTGGCCCGCCGCCTGGGCACCGCGGATGGTCTTATCGTCGACGTCCGTAATGTTACGAACGTGCTTCACCCGGAGGCCAGCGACCACCAAGGTACGCCGCAGGACGTCTTGGACGGTAAACGTCCGGAAGTTACCGATATGGGCCGGGCCATAAACCGTCGGGCCACAGCAATACATCCCGAAGACCGCACGGTCGGGCTTCATCAGGAGCGGCCGCAACTCGCGGCTCATGGTGTCATGCAGGAAAACGGCCATAGCAGGGCCAAGAAATAGGAAAGAACGCCCCCCAAGGGCGAGAAGGAAGCGTCATAGCCCCGAAAACGGCTTGTTCCCGCACCGTCAACCGAAGATAAAAGGCTCCCTTCCCCACCCACCATGAATGAACCTAAGAAGCACGGACTCGGCACCCAGTCCCTCCACGCCGGTCAAAAGGCCGACCCGACCACGGGTGCGTGCGCCGTCCCCATCTACCAGACGACGAGCTACCAGTTCCGCGACACGGAACATGCGGCCAATCTCTTCGGCCTGAAAGAACTCGGCAACATCTACACCCGTATCATGAATCCGACCACGGACGTCCTCGAGCAGCGCCTGGCGGCCCTCGAAGGCGGCTCGGGCGCCCTCGCCCACTCGTCGGGTCAGGCGGCCATCACGGCTTCGATCCTGAACATCGCCGGTGCGGGCGACCATATCGTCTCGGTCGCTCAACTCTACGGCGGCACCTACAACCTTTTCCACTACACCCTGCCCAAGCTCGGCATCCAAGTATCCTTCGTCGACGCAGACGATCCCGAGAACTTCCGGAAGGCCGTGAAGTCGAACACCAAAGCCTTCTACGGGGAAGGCCTCGGCAACCCACGCCTCAACATCTTCCCGTTCGCCGAAGTGGCGAAGATTGCCCAGGAAGTCGGCGTCCCCCTCATCATCGATAACACCGCCCTCTCCCCTTACCTGAACCGTCCGTTCGAGCACGGCGCCAACATCGTCGTCCACTCGGCGACGAAGCACATCGGCGGCCACGGTACCTCGATCGGCGGCATCGTCGTCGACGGCGGCAACTTCAACTGGGGCAACGGTAAGTTCCCCGGCTTCACGGAACCCGACATGTCGTACCACGGCCTTCCGCACTGGGAAGCCTTCAAGGCCTTCGCGCCCGCCGGCGGCGCCAACATCGCGTTCATCATGAAGATGCGCCTGCAGTTCCTCCGCGACGTCGGCTGCTGCCTCTCGCCGTTCAACGCCTTCTTACTGATCCAAGGCCTCGAGACGCTGCACCTCCGCATGGAGCGCCACTGTGCCAACGCGATGAAGGTCGCCCAGTACCTCGAAGCGCACCCGAAGGTGAAATGGGTCAACTACCCTGGCCTGAAGTCTTCGAAGTACCATGACCTCGCGAAGAAGTACCTGACGAACGGCTTCGGCGCGCTCGTCGGCTTCGGCGTGAAGTCCGGCCACGAAGGCGGTAGCAAATTCATCAACGCGCTTCAGCTCCACAGCCACGTCGCCAACATTGGTGATGCCCGCTCGCTCGCGATCCACCCGGCTTCCACGACGCACTCCCAGCTCTCCGCGGAAGAGCGCGCGGCCGCGGGTGTCACCGACGACTACGTCCGCCTTTCCGTAGGCATCGAAGACATCGAGGACATCATCGCCGACCTCGAGCAGGCACTAGCGAAGGCCTAAGCAACCCGACTGGGACCGATCAGGGCAGGCCGCACGGCCTGCCCTTTTTGTTGCCTCACGCTTGGGTGGGGTCGAAATCGTGGTAATTAAAGAAAGCCTTGGCGCCCTCGTCACCCATGTAGGCGGCGAGCAACTTCGGGTCGGTCGTCGTCAGGTCAACCACGATGAGGCCGTCGAGACATCCGCCAAAACTCTCGTCGACGTTAAAGGCGATGAGGCGACCATTGAGTTTGAGGTAGTGCTTAAGTAAGATGGGTATTGATTTCGCATCGGGCTCGAGGTCGCTAACCAGACCGGACACGTGCTCTAAATCAAAGGCGCTTTTTTGGAGAACCTCGAGGTCGGAGGCGCGTAAGCTCATCGCCCGCGGCGGGTTCTTACCGCGCACCAAGGGCGCCAAGTCGTCCGCCGAGCGGTTATTCTGCAGGTATGAAAGGATGAGTTCCTTCGAGGCTTGCCCATAGTCCGGGTTGATGCTGACCGGCCCGAACAAGAGGTGATACTGGGGGAAGCGGGCGACATAGCGGCCGATGCCGCGCCACAGCAGGGGTAGGCTCGTCGGCTTACGCTGATATTCCTCGCGAATAAAGGAACGGCCCATCTCCAAGGCGGGGTCCATCCGACGGAAAAAATCCCCTTTGAAGTCAAAGAGCGTCGAGGTATACATACCGTGCTTACCCTTCAGCGGCAGGATACGATCCGTGGGACCCAGGCGGTAACCACCGACAATCTGGCTCGTCTGATCGTCCCAGAGGATGAGTTGGTCGTACCAAGCATCAAAAGGGTCGAGGTCGCATTCATTCCCCGAGCCCTCGGAGACGGAACGGAAAGTGAGTTCGCGTAAGCGCCCGATTTCCCGCAAGGTATGCGGAAGTTCCGAACCCAAAAAGCGATAGACCTTGAACTGTCCGCTGGTCAGCAAGCAATCCGCCGGCGGCAGGCTCTCCAGTTCCGCGCGTAGCAAAGCCGGCTGCACCGGCGCGATCAGGGGAGTCCATGCCTCTGTAAGTTTTTTTCGTTCCGCTTCTTTACCCGCCGTCTCCCGACTGGACAACAGCTCGCAACGCAAACGCAATAAGCTGGTCGCTTCCGCGTCATCCGGGTGATCGTTGAGTTGCGCTGGGGGCACGGCCTTGGCGGTCCGGAGGTGGATGACCTTACCGCGATGCAAAAAAAACTCTCGTAGCAACATCAGGGTACGTGCCTTCGGGTGGAGCAGGCCCAAGGAATAGAAGAGCCGCGAGTTACCGCCCGAAACGTGCAGCGGTACGATGGAGGCATTGGCTCGCCGGGCCAGGCGCACGACCTGCGGTGACCAGACGGGATCGCGGACGGCACGGTCCTTAAAACTCAGATTGGATACCTCGCCCGCGGGAAACGTCAGGATACACCCGCCGGCCTTGAGATGGCTGAGGATTCGCCGCGTGCCCGCTAGGTTCCCGAGATCAGCTTGGTCTGGATCGAATGGATTCACTTCAATTAACCAAGGCCGGATACCGGGAATCTGTGCCAACCACTTATTGCCGACCACCAAGGCATCCGGCCGGGCCCGCAGGAGGAAATCCATCGTCACAACCCCATCCGCCAGGCCGTGGGGATGATTGGCCACCACGACGACCGGACCTTGGCGGGGGATTCGAGCCAAACAGCCATCATCCCAAGTGGACGACAACTGCCCCTCGACTTTAGCACTGGCGAAGAAATCCGGCCGACCCGAAGCCATGATTCTCGCTAAGAACTCGTCGAATTCGCGCGCCTTAAAGAAGCGATCCAAGAGCGGGGCCGACCAGCCTATAGGACCTAACGCTGAGCGGAGATCTGCCACATTCGCCCCATGCCTTGCCGTTGTCATCGGTTAGCATCATAAATGACGAACGAGCACATAGCACGGCATTTCGGTGACAATCCTGTGCCACGCCCGCCCGCTCAGAAACCAAAGAATTGGCGGGTATTCCGCGTGGCCACTTCGGCGACTTCATCGACGGGCAAGCCTAGGAGCTCCGCGGCTTGGGCGGCAATCTCGGGCAGGTAGGCGGGCGTGTTCTCTTTGCCCCGGACGGAGAGCGGGGCGAGATACGGCGCATCTGTTTCTAACATTAAGCGGGCCAGCCCTTGGGCCTTGAGCGCCGCGCGAATCTCGTCCGCGTTCTTGTAAGTAATAATGCCAGTAAAGGACGCACGACCGCCACGTCGATTAACCTCACAGACGGCAGCAGGCCCTTCCACAAAACAGTGAAAGACGACCTTTCGCCAATCAACGCCGCTCTCATCGATGAGCTGAACGCAATCGGCAAAGGCGTGACGCGAGTGAATAACCACCGGGCACTCAAATTGATAGGCTAAAGCCAGCTGCCGGCGAAAGGCCAGCTGTTGCCAAGCCTTGACCTGCGCCGCCTCGGCGGCGTCGGCCGGGAGGCGAAAGTAGTCTAAGCCAATTTCGCCCAAGGCGGCGGGCGCGACCGAGTCGGCGAAGAACGGTGACAACGCCATGACGGCATCTTCCCACCCCTCGGTCACATGGCAGGGGTGCAGTCCCACGGTATGCCTGAAAAAGCCGGGATGATCGTAGGCCAACCGACGGTAGTCCGACCAGTCATCGAGGTCGGTCCCAATTGCCACGACGCCCTCTACCCCTGCGGTCTTCACCTGCTCCATCCATGGCCCGAGCGTCCCCGCACGAATCACGGTAATCGGATGGCAATGGGAATCCAACAGGCGCATAGGTTCATTACGGCTACCCGCGGGCGCAGGGCAAGGTTTAGGTCGCCAAGACGCTTGTCAAAAACCGCCTGCCCACCACCGTGACCGCATGCACTATTGGTTGATGAAGTCCGAACCCGAAGAATTTTCATTCGAGCAACTCCGCACCCGCGGGGCCGAGCCCTGGACGGGCGTACGCAACTACCAAGCCCGCAATTTTATGCGGGCGGCGGCCGTGGGCGACCTCGTACTGTTCTACCATTCTAACTGCCCGGAACCCGGCATCGCCGGCGTGGCGAAGGTATCGAAGGCAGCGTTCACGGACCCAACGCAGTTCGACGCGAAGTCCGATTACTACGACCCTAAATCTCAGCGGGCTGACCCACGCTGGAGTTGCGTCGAAGTGGCCTTCCACCAGCTCTTCGCTCGCCACGTCACCCTACCCGAACTCCGTGCCTGCAAGGCCCTCGGCGAGATGCTCATTTTGCGGCCAGGCAACCGGCTTTCCGTTACCCCAGTGATGGCCGCCGAGTTCAAGGCCATCTGTGGGCTCGGCCAAAAGTAAAGTTCCGCTCAATGACCCCGCTTGGCCGGCTCGGCATCGTGCCCATGGCTGCGACCATGGCCGTGCCCGTGATGGTGCCCATGGGGCTTATAGAAAGTATCAGGGTGGGTCCGGGGCGAACGCTCGATCAACCACCAAACCGCGGCCGCCAAGGTTCCACCCGCGGCGTAACGGACCAGCAGAACGGGCAGATCCGTCGTCGCCTGACCCCAGCCATACTTAGTCCACTCCGTCGTGAACTCCAAAATCAAGAAAAGGATGCTCCACTTAAAGAACACCTGCTTCATATTACGCGGCCGCCGATCGGTGCGCAGGAAGTATAAAAATGTCCCGAACAAGGGCAAGAGGTAGAGCCAACGCGTGCGGGTGGGGTCGGCATCGCCAAACAAAGCCTCACGCACATGTTCGTAGGTCAACTGTAACGTAAAGCCATGCTCAGCATTCTCGCGGATAATAAACGCCAAGCCGATGGCGAAAGTGGCAACCTGAATTTTGACGAATAACCTTACTTTTTGTTTCAGCGTCACAAGTTAAACATAGGGATACCCCCACCGAAAACAAGCCCAACCTCTCCCCCCGCCCTACTCCGGGTCTGGCATCCACAGGGCCAGAATGGCTGCGGGAATAAACAGGAAGGAGGCGTAGAGCAGGCACTGGCCGATCTGAATGGTGACGAGCCCAAAGATGACCACGCCGATCGCCGAAAAGACCCGTCCAATATTATAGCTAAAGCCCGCCCCAGTGGTCCGCTGGAGCGTCGGAAAGAGCGGCGGCAAGCACATGGTGAAGAGCCCAAAGACGCCCTGGCAGAAGCCGATGGCGCCGTAGAAGAAGAAAGTCATCGGCAGGCTCCAGCTCGTATAAAAGGCAACGGCCATCAATAGGAAGTAAGCGCTGAAGAACCCACACAAGGCCCGCCCGTAACCAAAACGTTGAGCGGCCCAGCCCGAAGCAAAATTCCCTACCACCGAGCAAGCGATGACGGTGAACAAGGCCCATTTCACGATGCCACCCTGATCGGCCGCAGACACGCCAGGGTGCAACTTGATGAAGAGCTGCTGCCAATACATGAAAACCCAATGACCCGTCAGAGAGATGGCGCAGAGTGCGACCGCCAACCAAGTCGAGCGACGAATCTCGGGAGCAAAAAGGGCGGACAACGGGGGCACTTGGCGGCGGCCGGCTTCGGACTTCCACTCGTCCGTCTCGGGCACGGCATGCCGAATCCACAAGGTCACGAAAGCGGGTAGGACGCCAATGAGGAAGACCCACTTGGGCGCGGTCTTGATTTCCGGAAATAAAAACTCGAGTACGGCGACCGACAAGATTGCGGCTAAGATCCCAAAATTAACCGCACACTGCAGGACAGCGGCGATCCAGGGCCGCCATTTCTTGGGCCAAGTCTCGGAAAGTAATGAAGCGCCGATGGCCCACTCGCCGCCGATGCCCAGCGCCGCGAGAAAGCGGAAGATCATGAGTTGCCACCAGTTCTGCGCAAAAAAAGCTAAGCCCGTGAACAGGGCATAAGTCAGGACGGTCAGGACCAACGTACGGCTCCGACCGAAACGATCGCCAATATAGCCAAAGACGGCCCCGCCCAACGCCCAGCCCAGGAGGAAAGCGCCCATGACAAAGGCCCCATACTTCCGTACGCTCGGATCAGTCGTCTCCGTTCCTAGTAGCTGCGCAACGAAGACCGTGGCGACGAGCGTGTAAAGGTGCAGATCCAGCCCATCAAAGAACCAGCCGAGCCAAGCGGCAAAGCCTGACTTCCGCTGATGCTCGGTGAGCTCGCTCAGCTTAGTCGCTTCGGCGGGGGCGGTCGTCATGGTCGACAAAGAAAGAAGGCGGGCCGTTCGGCCCGCCTTGCTCAAGGGCTTACTTCTTAGCGTCGGCCTTCTTCGGCGTGGCCTTGGCCGGTGCCGTTTCCGAGAATGGCTGGTTAGTCATCGCACCCGGGGCCACCTTCAGAAGGTTAGGCGACATGTCCGGAGCCTTGGCGTCACCATTAGCCCAAGAGAGACCACCGACCAAAATCTGGCGGAAGGTTGGATTAGTCCACACGTCTTCGCGGTGCCCCATGGCGGTGTAGAAGACGCGTCCTTTACCTTCATTGCGCGCCCAGCAGTTCGGGTAGGCCGGACGCTTGTAGTCGTCGCCTTCGAGGGCGGGGTCATTGAAGGTGGTCAGAACGTGGATCTCCGGACGGAAGTCCTTGAGGGTGTACCATTCTTCCACGAAGGAGAAGCTATCACCCACCTTGGCAAAACCAGGGAAGGAAGGGTCGATGACCTTATTCACGCCGGCCTGCTGCTTGCCATGGCGAATGAACTCAGCGCCGAGGAAGCAAACGTAACTGTCGGCCTTATCGCCATGGTTCTTGAAGCGCTCGGGGCCCTTCTTCGACTCGTTGTCGGTATGGAAGGTGTCGGCCGCAGCGTGCGTCCCGACGTAGCCCTTGCCAGACTTCACAAAGTCAAAGAGTGCCTGCTTGCCCGCGAGGGACATCGGCGGATTCTTATCAGTACCTTCGGAGCAAAGGTCACCCGTAGTGTAGAACATCACGGTGTCGAACTGGGCGAGATACTCTGGGGAGAACTTCGAGCCGTCCTTCGAGAAGACGAATTCCCAGTTGTTCTCTTTGCCCAGCTCGAGCAGCTGCTTTTCGGCGAAGCTGGGCATGCCCTTCTTATAGGAGATGACGTCGTGCTCGAAGCCGGAGGACTTGGTGAAGAAAAGGATTTTGCGCTTGGGAGCGTCAGCGGCAAAAGCCGAGGCGGCCATGGCCAAGAGGAGAAGTAGGCGGGAGGTCATTGGGGTAATAAGATAAATAGCATAAGGGCACCCCCCTGCCCGTCCGCAAGCCGATTGAATCAAGCCGGGAAGGAGACACGGGGCGCCGGCAGGTTTCGGCTGATTTCTTCAAGTCGGTAGCCGAAACCAGCACCCGCCAGGGTGCCGGCGTCGACTTGCCCGCCCTGGCGCGCATACAATCCAGGGTGCACCAAAGCTTCTGGCGCTGAAGCTGCGGGATAAAACTGCATCCCGTTGGTCTCTATGCCTGCGATGGTCGGAGCGTGTAAGCCCAGCAGAACGTGTGTTACCTGCGCCAACATCGGATTCGTGAGGTCCTGCACCATCAATTGCATGCCGTGCGCCCGCGCCCAGCAAAGACTGAGCAAGGCGCCCGTCTGCGTCTTACAGGTCTTCAGGGCCACACCGGTCCAACCGAGTTCGCGGCCGAGACGGACGATGCGCCAGTCGTGGGCGCTTTCGTCGAGGAACAATGGGCAACGCTCGCTGACAGAATAGACGTCGATACGATGCTCCTCGAGCTCATACGGGAAAGGCTGCTCAACGTAGCTGAGCCGGCTCCAAAGTTCCGGCAACTCGACTTTCACACGATCGAGCACGCCATTGACGTAGGCGGGGTCGGTCACAGTGCAATTGAAGTCAGCCGTGAAGAGCTCGACGCCCCCGGCCAGGCCAATTTCAGCGACGCGCCGAAGGCGTTCAAAATCCCAAGTAGCATCATCGCCGCGCAACTTCACTTTCAGCGCCTTGAGTCCGTCGCGCCGAATCCACTCGTCTAAACTGCTAGGATAGCCGTCGGCCACGAGGTTTGCTCCCGCTTCCGCAAGGGTCAGATAGTCGAGCCCACCCACGAGGTGCCAGGCTAGCAAAGCACTGACCGCCGGGGTGCGGAAGTAATCAGACGGGTAGCGGCCAGCAAAGGAAACACCCGGGGCGTCCGCCGCCGGTTGCACAAAGGCCGCGAGGTCATGGTTCATCCAAGGCTGCCGA
>CAIXHF010000205.1 GCA_903919185.1 uncultured Opitutia bacterium
CTCCCGCGACTTATCCGAGGTCTTTACCGCCCTCGAACGCGCCAGTAAGATCGAGGCCTCAACGGCCGCCGACACGCGTTTCCTGCACAGCTTCCGACTCGGCGATTGGGCGCAAATCCGCGCCGAGCTAGGCCAGTTACCGCCCGACCTTTCGCGCCGTATCTTCGATAAGATGCTCGCCGACCTCACCGAACGCCAGAAGAGCGGGATGAAGCTCGATGACATCCTCGCCATGGTGGACGCGTTGCCCGGTGAACTTAACGATGCCGAACTGCGTAAGATTGGTGAGCTGCTTTCCAATAGTGTGCCCGCGAGCGAATCCTTCTGGCTGGCCGAGCGGATGCGCCGCGGGACCGCTAAACTGGGTGGTAAGGACCCCGCTCGCCGCCTGGCCGCTGGCCGCGTCCTGCTCGCCGGGGGCTTCCGGGAATTAGCTTTAGCTTACTTGCCGACCAGCGCGAAGCTCGACGAGATCAAGGATGAGGCGTTGCGCCAAGAGGTCGCCGCCTTCTTGTCCACCGAGCAGGCCAGTGAGTTCGCTCAGCGCGAGCAGATTCAAAAGGTCTGGGACGAAAACGTCGCTATCCTGAACCGCGATAAGGTCAACGATGGGGACAAGACCAGGGCAGCGGGTAACTTAGCCCGCGTCATGACGCAGGTGCAGCCCGCCAACTTAGACAGTTTCTTTCGTGACCTTATTCGCACTAAACCGGATGCCGCCGTCCGCCTCATCGCTGGCCTGCAGCGAAAGATCCAGACTGACGCCCGTTCCGATCCGGCGACCCGTGTCGAAAACCTGCGCGCCCAGTCCGTCCTCGCAACCCTCGTCGCCAACCATGCCGACGCTTCCGCCAGTCCCTGGAACCCTTTACTCGTCGCCATGGCGGATGAGTGGATGAACGAAGTCGAGACGACCTTTGCCCAGCGGGCCGCGCTGGCTACTCGCCGGACACGCGGCGGTAATAATAATACGAATGCGATCGAAGCCGAAGAATTACTGGGCCTAGCTCCGATGGGTAAGTGGTTGGCGGCCCTCGGCCCCGAAATCCGCGACCGTTTGGACGCGAGCCTTTCGCGGGCAGTGATTGCGAGTGCGAACTTCGAGGCCGCCGCGGACCTGATCACGGACCTCGCGAAGCGGCATCCTTCCGCCGGGGTCGCGTTGGCGGAGGATTTCCTCTCCGCTTGGGCCCAAGCCCATAATCCCTTGGTGCCGGAAGAATTGCGCAAGAAGTATGGCCTCCCTGAGGACGCCCGGATTCCCGTGACGCCCGTCATGATGGAGCGAAACATCAACAGCCTCGCCAAGATGATGGAGCTCTTTCGGGCGGCCAATATCAAACCCCGTGATCAAGGTAAAGTCGTCGCTGCCTTTGACCTAGCCTATAGCAACGCCGAAGCCTACAGCGATTCCCACATCAAAAAAGTTTTCGGTTCGGCCGACCAGATGGACGAACAAGTATTCTTCCTCCTGACCGCCCGCATGCACGCCAACCTTTCGGACCGCTGGCGCCGTCCGGACTTACAGCGCAGCATGCTGACCCGCCGCACTGACCAGCAGACCTATGAGATGGTCCAGGGCAGCTACAGCTCCCTCGTCGCGATGGTCGGGGCTTGGACCAAGAATAACCCCACCTCTTCCCGTGCGCTGATCTTCGGTGCGCAGGTGCTGAATGACTGGTCCGATTTCGAGTACCTCCAGGAGCTGGCCCCGGTGGAGCCCGCCAAGCGGGTGGCGAACATGAAGGAACGCAGCCTGCAGGCCCTCGAGTATTTCCAGAAAGGGGCGGACGCCTATGGCCGCGAAATTATCCGTAATGGTGGCACGAGCCAATCGATTGAGCCTTACCTGGTCTGGTTTAACTCCCTTGTCGGCATTGGTCACAATAACACGGTCAACTTGGCCAAGACCGTGAACCGCGCTGGCCTCCAGAAGATTCGGTCCAGCATCCAAGCACTGCCTGGTAAGGCGGCCCAGACGCATATGAACCTGTTGGCTAAGACGCTGAACGCGCGCCTGACCGATGAGCGCGACCCCTTGCACGAGGACATCAAGTATCGTTACCTTGCCGCGGCCTTGGTGGTCACGAAGGACGACCCGTTTACGATGGCCCTGCAGAAGCGCGCCACCTACCTCGACGAACTGCTCAGCGAAGTCCGCGTCCAGACCCGCCTCGACGGCCCGAACACGGTCGGCGCTAATCAAGAGTTTGGTATCTTTGTTAGTGTGATCCACACCGAGGCCATGGGCCGCGTGGCCAAGCTGGGACAATACCTTACCAACGACGCCGCCGCCACCGCCGCTAAAAATAAGCGCCGCGGACCGGCTACGAAGAAGGGCCGCGACGCTCTAGGACCGCGTGATGAGTTCCAGTTCGAACTCGAGGACGCGCTGTCACCTTTCTTTGTGGTTCGTTCGATCACCTTCGCCACCCCCGATGTTAAGCCGCGACCGACCGCCAATCCCGGCTGGGAAGAGACCGTCCTGGCCTACGTGCTCGTGCGGGCTAAAGATGCCAGCGTCGACAAGGTCCCGCCCGTGAAGCTCGAGTTAAAGTTCATCGACCTCTCGGGTCCGGTGACCGTGCCGGCCGTGTCGGCGGAGACGCTGTTCAAGGTTTCGCCGACGTCCGTGGGTCCCCGTCCAGCGGGGCGCGTGGAAGTCACGCAGACCCTCGACACCCGTCAGTTCGGCATCAATGGCCAACTCAACTTGGATATCCATGCGACGGGGACGGGCTTGGTGCCTGACCTCGACGACCTCGTTGACCTCGAAATTGTGAAGCGCGTCGCCGCGGTCCGGCAGGTCGGTGCGGGCGAAGGCCTGCAAATCAAGGAGCTCAATACGTGGGGCGAGCAGGTCACCGCCCGTTCGGAGCGGCATTGGGTCATCTCTTTGGACGGTGATAAGATCCGCGCGGCCGACACAGCCACCGAGGTGCCTTTTGCCCCGCTGAAGAATACGGCCAACGGCGCCATCTGGCGGACCTACGAAGATATGGACCTCAAAGTCCTACCCAAGGCTTCGGTCCGCTTGAATCGTCAGCAAGCCTTGCCTGGAACTGGGGCGATCCCGCCGGCTCCGACAAGTCCGTGGTTCTGGCCTTCCCTGGGCAGCATCGTCGCCTTACTGGGCCTCGGCCTGTTCTTCGGTCTGCGCGGCGGCCCGAAGGGACCGGTCGCCCCGCTGGCTCGCGATGTCTTTAAGATGCCGGCGGACGTCGACGGCTTTGCGGCCGCTGCCTTTCTCCGTCGCTATGGTGCCAGCCCCCTCATCGCCCTGAACGCTGCCCAGAAGGGTGAGCTCGGTCAGGATTTAGCCCGCATCCAAGTCGGCTGCTTCAACGGTGCCACCACCGTGGGAGAGCCTGAGTTACGCACCATCCTTCAGAAGTGGCTTAAGCAACTCCGCTAAGCCCTGCTCCTATCCCCAATCCCTCCCCCTTAACCCCCTCCCCCTTAAACTCATGTCCTCTACTCAATCCTCCCAACAGTTTGTCGCGGCCGTTCGTGAACGCGTCGGCTTGGTCGTCGTCGGCCAAGACGTCGTTGTTGAACGCGTGATGATCGCGCTCCTCACTGGCGGCCACCTGCTCCTCCAAGGCATGCCGGGCCTCGCGAAGACGCTACTCGTCAATACCGTCGCCAAGGCCATCCACCTCGACTTCAAGCGCATCCAGTTCACCGTTGATATGTTGCCGTCGGATATTTTGGGCTCCGAAGTCGTTGACCTAAAGACGGGCGAGTTTCGTATTCACCGCGGCCCGGTCTTCACGAACCTACTCCTAGCGGACGAAATTAATCGTGCCGCTCCGAAGGTCCAGGGCGCCATGCTCGAAGCCATGCAAGAGCGTAAGGTCACTTTGGGTGGCCAGAGTATGAAGCTCCCGACGCCTTTCCTCGTCATCGCGACCCAAAATCCGGTCGAGCAGTCCGGTACGTTTGAGTTACCCGAAGCGCAGTTGGACCGGTTTATGCTTCTACACCGCCTCGGTTACCCGGGCCGCGACGAGGAGCAGGACATCCTGCGTCGTCAGCTGAGCATGGGGCTCCGCAAGGAAGAGGGTGGGGCTGTGCCGAAGACCGCCTTTGACATGATTGACGGTTCGCCGGTCGGAACCGCGGCTGACCTCGTCGCCGCGATGGAATCCGTCCAGCAGGTCCACGTCAGCGAAGTCTTCTTGAAGCATTCCGTCGAGCTCGTGCGCCGCACGCGCGAATCCAAGCTGCTCGACTTCGGTTGTTCGCCGCGCGCTGGCTTGGCGCTGGTCAATGCGGCCCGTGCCCGCGCGGTCATCCATGGCCGCGACTACGTCACGCCAGAAGACCTCTTTGACCTCGCGGAAGACATTGTCCTTCACCGTATCCGCGTGAGCTACGAAGCCTCGGCTGCGGGTCACACTGGCCCGAAGGTGCTGCAAGGCATCTTGGCTGGCCTCGGCTGAGCCCGTTCCGGCGGTTTTCTCCCTCACTCCGAACATGCGTCGCCAAGCCGTCCTCGCCCACGATCCCGTTGATTCTCGGGATTTTGAGGTAGCCGTGAAGCAACTGGCCAACAGCCTGCGCTTCGGCCAGGAGCAATCGGTCTTCCATGGCGCCGGCTTAGAGTTCGCGCAGTCCCGTCCGTACGTCGCGGGCGATTCGGTGAAGTACATCGACTGGAAACTCTCTGCGCGCATGCGGAAGCTCTTCGTCAAGGAATACGAGGAGCCCAAGCAGGTGCCGCTGTATCTCCTCGTCGATACCTCCGCTTCGATGTGCGTGTCGTCGCAGACGCTCAGTAAGTATGCTTGGGCCGTACGCATCGCCGCTGGCATCGGACTCGCCGCGCAGGGTAATGTCACGCCGGTCGGTTTGCTGGGATGTGGTGCCCGCGAATTGCATATCCGGCCAACGCTCTCGCGTACTACGGTTTTGGAATGGTCGCACCAGTTACGTCAGCATGATTTCCGGGAAGCCACCTCGCTGGCGAAACGTGCCCGCGAACTCTCGCCCTCCCTGACGCGTCGCACGACCGTCATCGTATTGAGTGACCTCCATGACCCCGGCTCCTTGGAGGCCTTGCAGGTGATAGCCCAGCGCAACGACTGCGTGGCTTTGCACCTCGAAGATCCCGCCGAACGTGGCGTGCGGGGCTCGGGGTTCTTCCGTGGCGTCGAGGCCGAGTCTGGTGAGGCCTTCATCGGCCGCGGTGGTCGCCCCTTCGTGGACACCTCTGCTTGGAAGGCCGAGCTCAGCCGCTTTGCCGTCGACTACCTTCACCTGCGTACGGACCGCCCCATCCTGGCGCCGCTCGCGCATTTCCTTCAGCACCGTGGCCAGTCGGCCCGGAGCGTCCGCTGAACATGTCCGCTGTGCTTTCATTCTTTCGCCGTCGCTGGGTCCGTTGGGCCTGCCTGGCGCTGGTTGTCGCCCTTCCTTTGGCCTGGTGGCTGACTCGCCAGGATGACCTCCTGAATGTCCCTCTGGGCGTCGAGCAGGCTGCTATCATTACCTATGGGGGTCCGGAACTCGTCGTGAAGCCCTTTAAGTGGGGCGTCGCGGTGAATGTCCGTATCGCCCAAGTCACGGGTGC
>CAIXHF010000206.1 GCA_903919185.1 uncultured Opitutia bacterium
CAGGCCATGCCCATCTTGCAGGGGCTGGGTGAAGGACGACCCTTCGGTTTGGAAGGTGAAGCCGCCGGCCTCGCATTCGAGGCCGAACGTCCCCGTCACGGTCTCCTGTTCGCTACCGCGCATGACCACGCTGCCCGTAATCTTTTCGCCGACATAGAAGGTGCGCTCAGGGAGGACGAGCTCGGCGCGGGCGCGGCCTTCTTTACGGTAGCCAGTCTTATTGCTGACAATGAGGGTGATGGCGGGCACGAGCACCATTTGCGAAGGGAAGCGGGCGTTGAAGGCTGGCAGGATGTAGTTGCCTTCTTCCTCCGGGGCGACGCCCGAGAAGTTGAGGGTGGCCTCCGTCGCGTTGGCGCGAAACACCTGCCCAGAAAAACGGAGAGCCATGCCGCGCGGCGGCTTGATTTCTCTGCCAACCTGATTGGCTGGGCCGAGGGCATCATCGGACTCAATCGTGACCTTGAGGCGGAAGGGCTGACCGGGCCCGCAGACCGGCGGGGTGATTTCCCAGGTCACGTGGTTTTCGGCGCGGACGAGGCTGGTCGCGACGAAACAAGCAAGGATGGCGAAGCAGGCGCGCATCTCAGTAATCCTTCTTCTTCGCCTCACTCGAAGGCTTGTTCCCACCGGGGCTGTTGCCGGCTTTATCGCTGGTCGGCATCTTGCGACCGAAATCACCCTTGAGGCTTTCGAGGGAACTCCGGGCCTCCTGTTCGGACATGCGCTTCTCTTGGCCTTCACGGGGGTCGGTCTTCCCGCCCTTGCCGTCTTTCGGCTTCTGCATCCCTTCGGGGAGGAAATTCTCGTCGTCGTCGCCGTCGCCTTCGGCGTTCTGCGGAAGCTTATCCGGCGGGATGCGCTTGGCCAATTCGCGGATAACCTCCCGGAGTTCTTCCTGCTTCTTCCGTTGGTCGGCGATGGCTTCTTCCAGTGCGAGGGTTTCCTTCTTCAGTGCGCGCAGGAGTTCCTCGATGGCCTCCGCGTTCTGCAGCGAAGGCTGGTCTTGTGTATTAAGTTCGTGGGCGCTGCGGAAATCGCCGACGGAGCGGACCCAGCTGGCGATGACGCCCGCCCGTTTCGCGACCATGGCCTCTTCCTTGGGAATGAGCTTCTTGACGGTGCGGTAGGTGCCGATGCCGCCGCCGAGCGCGGACACCGCGGGGACATAGTCGGGCTCCTTGCCGTCCGCTTTGGCCTTATCGATGATCTCGATTTGGTCCTGCATATCCGAAATATCTGCGTCCGAAGCCTCGAGGTAGGAGCGGGCGATCGAGAGTTCGGTGACGTCGCCGACCGTCTTGCCGCCGAGGGCGACCTTGCCGCGGCCGAACCGCACGTGGCCGAGGTTATGCAAGGCGGGCAGGCGGAGCACGTCGTCGTTGCGGGCCAGCGAGGCTTTCAGCGCTTCCTCCGCCCCGACGAGATCGCCTTGCTGCAGGCGAAGCGTGCCGCGGTTGTGCAGTTCGCGGGTGTCGAGCTGGGCGAGTTCGTCAGGGGCCTTTTCGGCAGCGAAGGCCGTCGCCGCGATGAGGAGCAGGGGAAGAAGCGGTTTCATCGGATGGATGTGCGGCGGGTGGATAGAA
>CAIXHF010000207.1 GCA_903919185.1 uncultured Opitutia bacterium
GCATTCGGCTTCCAGTGCCATGCCGCCGTTGCCGGGGGCGACGCGAACCTTACCGACGCGAGGGCTACGGAGGCAGGCCTTGAGCAGCGCGTGCTCGCGGCCGCCTGAGCCAAGGATGAGAACGTCGATTTTGTCCTGCGGAGCCATGCCCCTATTCCTGCCGCAGAGCCGCCTTAAGGGAATAAAAAAGAGGCCCGGCTCAAAATTGAACCGGGCCAGCTTAAAATTGGTGCTCAGGCCGGGACTTGAACCCGGACACCTTACGGCACATGCACCTCAAGCATGCGTGTCTGCCATTCCACCACCTGAGCAATCTAAGGAAGGTGGAAAGTGGAACACCCGGGCATCAGTGCAAGAAAAAAGCGTTTGTGCCCACGCTTGCCAAGCGAGGTATCTTTGCCAACTCTCGACCCGCAATGTCTCCCGATCCGGCCGATTCGTCCCGCCCCCCCGAAGATTCTATCAAGCCGATAGACCTTTCTTCGCTTGGTTTTGGCCCCTCTTGGGTCGACGGCCCAAACGAAAATATTGGCTCGAGTCGGGGTCCGCGCCGCGAAGGCGGCGATCGTCCTTCTTTCCGTGATGGTGGTAACCGCGGACCCGGCGGTCCTTCGCGTGGACCGGGTGGCCCGTCCCGCGGACCGGGTGGTCCTTCGCGTGGCCCCGGTGGTCCCGGCGGTCCGTCCCGCGGTCCACGCGATGACCGTCGTGGTCCTAGTCGCGACGATCGCGGCGATCGCTTCGAGTCCGAACCAGCCATCCCGCAGATGGTGGTGACGACCGGCTTCTTCCCCGACGACGCCAAGTTCGAGTTGCTCGGTGAGGCGATGAAGAAAAGTCAGATCACCTACGAGCTCTTCAGCGTCGCGCTGTTGATTTTGGACAAGGAAGATCGTCTTTCGATCGTCATCAAGCCAGCCGATGCCGAGAAGCGCACCGATGCGACCCTCTCGATTTCGGTGCCGGATAGCGTGCCATTCCTCACCGAAGCCGAAGCGGTCAGCCACGTGCTCAACCGCCACCTCGAAAAGTTCTTCGATACGGTCGAGGTCGAAACTGAAGCCCCAAAGGGTTCCTTCTTAATGGTCGCCCGTTGCAAGCAAACGGGTGCGATCCTGGGCTCGCCGACCCACCACAGTTACCAGAAGACGCTGCGCGAACACCACGCCCGCACCTGCCCCAACGCCCCGTTTGACCGCTTTAAGGCCGACCTCGAGATGGTCCGCGAACCCGAAGCCATCGAGGCCTGGAAGAAGTCCATGTCCACCCGCACGGAATACGCACCGAAAGACCGCCAAGAAGGCGAACCCGAGCGCCTGGAAAGCATGGACGCGGCCCGCGGCTTCCTGCTGGCCTTCCGTCGCGAAGCCACTGTCATCTCCCGCAACCAGGTGCGCTTCCCCGGCCGTCTCCTCGCCGAGATGCCGCCCGGCCCGCTCCGTGATTGCGTCCGCTACGCCCTCGATCGCCAGCGCGACTTCCCCCTCGATACCGCCAACGGCATCCGTGGCCGTCTCCGCAAGGAAGGCTTCCACCTCTACAAGAAGGGCTCCAAAGGCATCACCTACGCTTGTGGGGTGCGCCGTAAGTGCCGCGACCCGAAGTCCAGCTTCAGCGATGCGATGCAGAAAATCTTCGACTGCCTCGACAAGACTTCCGGTATCCAGGGCAAGGACGTCGCCCTCGCCGTCGCTGGCGAAGCCGCCGATGATGCCGCCAAGGCACGCGTACTCGCCGACCTGAACTTCCTCATCGGCGAAGGCTATATCGCCAAACTCCACGACAGTCGCCTCTTCGCCCAGCCCGTGCTCAGCA
>CAIXHF010000208.1 GCA_903919185.1 uncultured Opitutia bacterium
AAGAGCCTAGCTTTTGTAAACGCCTAATCAGGCCTTCGCTTTGGGGTCGAAAGGCTTCAGGAAGGTTTCCTTGAAGTCGTAGACGCCGCAGAAGTCTTCGAGGTTGTCCTCTGCGGAGCGACCAAACAGGCCAGTGCTGATAATGTTGAATACGATATTGCCGACGTCATCGGTCTTTTTGAGGCCCCAATTCTGAAGCAGTTGATAAGACATCGGACCATAGGTCTCGATGACATGCTGCCGGAAGCCTTCGAGCAGTTGCGGTCCAGTGACGTGTCGGTTGACCATCGCTTTACCTTTCTTGGGTTCGCCGTGAATGCCCTTCTGGGCGTGGTCAAGGCTTAGGCGGACCAGGTCGTAGGCTTGCGGGCTATAGCGCTGATCCTTTTCACGGACTTGCCGAACGGCGTCTTCGAAGTCCATCTTAGCGCTGGGCAAGCTCCGCGAGGAGGCGGGCGTTTTGGGCGGAGGTGCCCACGGTGAGCCGAAGCCAGCCGACCATACCATAGCCACGGAGCGGCCGGACGATGACGCCCGCTTTTTGGAGGCGCGTGAAGACCGCGTCGGCGTCGGGTATCTTCGCTGCGAGGAAGTTGGCTTTGCCGTCGATGTATTCGTAGCCTAAGGCGGTGAGTCCTGCCGCTAACTGGGCCAAGCCCGTGGCGTTTACTTCCCGCGTGCGTTGCACGAAATCCGCGTCATCGAGGGCGGCTTCGGCCGCGGCCAAAGCCGGGAGATTGACGTTAAAGGGTTGGCGGACGCGGTTGAGTAAGCCGATGACTTCGGCGGAACCCATCATGTAGCCGACGCGCAGGCCAGCCAGGCCATAGGCTTTAGAGAAGGTCCGCGAGACGACGACCTTGCGGCCGGAGGCCATGAGCGGACGGAGGTCGGCCGAGGCATCGAGGTATTCGGCGTACGCTTCGTCGAGGCAAAAGATGACGTGGTCAGGCAAGGATTGCGCGAGGGCGATGATGTCCTTGGGGTCATCGGTCCCGCCGGTGGGGTTATTCGGGCTGGCGAGGAAAAGTAGGCGGGTCCGGTCGGTCACGGCCGCACGCAGGGCTGGGAGGTTGTGACGGAAACCGGGCATCGGCACCTCGACCGCGGTGGCGCCGAAAAGCATCGTGGCTAACTTGTAGACGATGAAGGCTTGAGAACCAAAGACGACTTCATCGCCCGGGCGGAGAAAGGCTTGGGCGAGCATAATCATCACCTCGTTCGAGCCGTTCCCGACGACAAAGTTTTCGGGCTTCATGGCCCAGTGCGCCGCTAATTTCTCCCGTAGGAAAGTGCAGCCGCCGTCGGGATAGAGGTGGCAGACCTGCAAGGCCTTCTGGGCTGCGGCCAAGCCCTTGGGGGATGGCCCGAGCGGATTCTCGTTCGAGGCTAATTTGATGACCGAAGCGGGGTCTAAGCCGAACTCGCGGGCGACGACCTCGATGGGGCGGCCGGCTTCATAGACGGGTTGCGACAGGACGGGCCGATTGGCCAATTCGGAATAAGTCGGCATGGAAGACGCTATCAAGGCTGTTCCTGACCGCTTTGGCAAGCGTGAGCCACGCCCTCCCCGCTTGCCTCCGACCCTTCGAACGCTACTTTTCGTGCGATGCGGATAATTGTCACAGGAGCCAATGGTTTCGCCGGCCGCGAGGTCGTCATCGCCGCTTTGCGGCGCGGGCACGAGGTCTTAGCCGTCGGTGGTTCCAAGGCCGTGGTCGTCCCCGACCTCCTGCGTTCTATCACGATGGACCTCCGCGATATTGCCGCTGTCCAAACCCTCATGCTCGAGGAGTTTCCCCAGGCCGTGATTAACTGCGCTGCCCTGGCGACCATCGACGGTTGCGATCGCGAACCCGCTCAGGCGGAGGCCTTGAATGTCGACCTGCCCCGTCGTTTAGCCCAACTCTCTTTCCACGTCGGCGCCAAATGTATCCATCTTTCGACCGACATGGTTTTTGACGGTGAAACCGGTCGTTACGGAAACACGGCGGCCCCGTCGCCCTTGCACCTCTATGGTCGGACCAAGGCGGCCGGCGAAGTGGAGGTGTTAAAGTACGGCCGCGAGCATGCGGCGGTGATTCGGACGACTTTATTGAATGGGAACTCAGGCACCGGCGACCGTGGCCTCCACGAACGGCTGTTCAAGGATTGGGCCGCCGGCAAGCAGACGCCCTTGTTCACTGACGAGATTCGCCAGCCCGTGAGTTTGAGCAACTTAGCCGATGCGGCGGTGGAACTTTGCGAGCGCCCGAACCTTTCGGGGGTTTATCATTGGGCCGGCCTCGAGCCGCTCAGCCGTTACGACATGGGCGTCAAGGTCGCCGAGCACTTCGGGCTAGATCCGGAGAAACTCATTCGGGCCGCACAACGGAGCGATGTACCACAACTGGGTCCCCGCCCGCGCGATTTGAGCCTGCAACTTCACCCGTTGGCCGGCAAATTACGCACACCAGCCCAGCCGTTCGCGGATCAATTGAACGAACTGCGCATCCCCCGTGGCACGGAAACGTGGTACGAACAGGCGACGGGTCGAAAGGTCGTGCGTTTGTTGGAAAAAGGCATAGACTTCTAGCATGGATGTACTTCCCCGCCAGGCTGCTGATGCCGTCGCGAACATGGCGACGGACCTGCTCTTGCTGGAGAAGTACCCACACCCCGAGCGCGTGCGCTATCGTCCGTTTGCATGGACGGTCCCCGCCTATACTTTCGGTGTTTCCCAAAAATGGGAAACCTACCGGGAGCTGGTTCCGGCCAGCACTCAGTTGGTGCGTCGAGCCACCGGTGGCGGGCTCGTCTCGCACTTGGAAGATTGGACTTTCGCACTGGTGCTACCGTCTGGTCATCCGCTTTGCGAGGCCGATGCCATGGCGAGCTATGAAGCCGTCCACCAAGCCTTAGCCGCCGCCCTCTTGGCGCAAGGTCAGCCGGTCAAGCTTGCCCCTCTCCCTGCTGGTTCGCGGCCCTTTCAGTCGCCAGATAAATGCGCTCAGCGGGCTGAACCGAATGACTTGGTCCGCACCGACGACGGCCGGAAGGTCGCTGGCGCTGCCCAGAAACGCACTCGTCACGGTTTGCTCCTCGAGGGCTATGTCTGGCGTCCCTTCCTTCCGGGCTGTGACTGGAATCGATTTGAAAGGGATTTTCCGGCCGCTCTCGGCCAGGTTCTGCAAAGCCCGCCTGTCGCGGTTGCGGAGCCGACCTACGATCAGCA
>CAIXHF010000209.1 GCA_903919185.1 uncultured Opitutia bacterium
CATGCGTTCGACGACCGGGTGGCGGCCTTGGGTAATCTCGAGGACATCGGAGTCATCGACCGTCGGGCGGACCCAGTTGGCTTCGCGGGCGAGTTCGGCCCAGCCGCGGAGAATATCGACCTCGGCGATGGCGTTAGCCGTCGCCAAGAGTGACTCCGTGCACGCTAGGACTTCGGCTAGCAACGCTTGGAAAAGTTCGGTCTCGCGGGCCAAGGCTTGTTCATCGGCGCGCAAGACTTCGCGTTCCTTGGTGCGAAGTTCCTCGGTGGTGAAGCGCTCGGCGTTCACCATGGTCTGCTTACGAATGTAGTCGGCCGGGACCGCGGCCAAGTTAGCTTTGGTGATCTCGATGGCGTAGCCGAAGGCGCCGTTGTAGCGGACCTTGAGGGATTTGATGCCCGTACGGGTCTGCTCCTGACGCTCGAAGTCAGCAATCCAAGTCTTACTGTCGGTCGCTAAAGACCTGAGTCGATCGAGTTCAGCGTCGAAACCGGTGCGCAAGGCGCCGCCTTCGGTCAGGTCCACGGGTAGTTCCTCAGCTAAGGCGGTGTTTAGCTTTCCGAGGAGGCGCGATTCCAGCGAGATGCGCTCAGCGCAGGCCTGCAGGGCTCCGCCCGGCAAGGCGGCCAATTCTTCTTTCAACAAAGGTAAGGCCTGTAAGGTATCCTTGATCCCGCCGAGTTCGCGCGGGTTGCGGAGTCGATTCTGGAGGCGAGCCAGGATGCGCGGAACATCGCGGACGCCCTTGAGTGATTCGCCCAAACGGGATGATGCCCCGGCGTGCTTGAAGAATTCACCTACCGCCGCCTGTCGCCGGTGAATGACGGTCAGATCAGTCGATGGTTCGGCGAGCCACAGTGCGAGCTGGCGGGCTCCGGCGGGGGTGATGGTTTTGTCAATGGCTTCGAGCAAGGACGTCTCACGTGAACCGTTGGTTGCAGCAAAGAGTTCAAGGTTCCGCGAGGAGGCGGCGTCGAGGAGGACGGCAGCTCCCAGCTTAGCTTCGGTGAGACGAAAAAGGTTCTTAGGTCGATCGCAGAGGGAGTCGGTGACATACCCGAGGACCGCGCCGGCGACACCAAGGGCGGGATGCTCCTCCGTGAGGCCAAAGCCCGCCAAGCCATGCACCGCCAGCGTTTGGGCGACCAAGCGAGCCCCCGCGGCGCCTTCAAAATTCCAGCCCGGTAGACGCGAGACCGCCCTGCCCTGCATGAAGACCTCGAAGGCTTCACGGAACTCAGGTGGCGGTTCGAGGCCTTCAGGTAGGATGACTTCGCGTGGACTGACCGAATGGAGCAAAGGCAAGAGGCGCTGCGGGGTCTGGTCGGTGGCGAGACGGAAGTCTGCCGTAGAAACATCGAGCCACGAGGCATGCCACCCATGCTTATCCCACGCGATGGCGGCGAGGTAGTTCCCACGGCGCGAATCGAGCTGCGAGTCCTCTAGGGCCGTTCCCGGCGTCAGGATGCGCGTGAGACCTCGGCGGACCAACTTCCCGGTGACGGGCGCTTCCAGTTGGTCGCAGATCGCAACCTTCCAACCAGCGGCCAGAAGGCGGTTAACATACGCGGGTGCGGCGTGGTACGGTAACCCAGCCATCGGAGTCTCGTGGCGCTTAGTCAGGGTCAGCCCCAGTACCTTGGACGCTATTTCGGCGTCTTCCCCGAAGACCTCGTAGAAGTCCCCTAAGCGGAAAAGCATGATGGTCCCGCTGGCGAGTTTCTCACGAAACTCACGATACTGTCGCTGCATGGGGGACTCCGGGGCCACGACGAGGAGCGAAAGCCCTCTCGCGAGGTCGGCAAGGACGGACTGCGCTCCTCAGGGGGTTGCCCCGAGGAAGTTGCTCACATCAGCTTGGAGGCCAGCTCGGAGAGGACGCTGCGGACACCATGTAGCAGGCGGACATTGGCCGTGATAGTGTGACCTTTCATGCGCTCGTGTGTGTGAATCAGGCCGTTGGACTTGCCGTCGAGATAGGGGGTGTCGACCTGATCAAGGTCACCGATCAGGACCAGCTTGGAGCCTTCGCCGATGCGTGTGATGACCGTCTTGGCCTCGTGGGGCGTCATGTTCTGGGCCTCGTCCACGATCATGAACGCATGCCCGATAGAGCGACCGCGGATGAAGGTCATGGCTTCGATCTCAATCAGGCCAGAGTCGATTAACCACTGGTAGGGTTTGCGCGGTTGGCCCACCTGCTGGAACTGGGAACCAAAGATAGGTTGCGCGGCCTTCATGGCCTGGGCCTTCTTCTGTTTTCGTTGGGAGTCGGTGGCGACCAAGGCCTTGCTGGACGGAGCAACCTGCGGCGCCGCGGGAGCGCCATTGCGAGAGAAGAGCACCTCGAGGTTATCAAAGTAAGGTTGGATGTAAGGAGAGAGCTTTTCTTCCTTGGTGCCCGGTAAGGCACCGATATCTTTGCCGATCTGTACGACCGGACGGGAAACGTAGAGCTTCTTGTAGGGGGAGAAGTCACTGAGCACCTGGGAGAGCGCGGCGGCGATGGACAGGAAGGTCTTGCCGGTGCCGGCGCGTCCGAAGCAGGTGACCAGCTTGATATCTGGGTTCAGGAGGGCGTCCAAGAAAATCCACTGCTCAAAGTTCTTCGGGATGACGCGCATGCCGCGGGGCATCTGGAGGCCTTTCCGGGCGCCACTGTCGGTCGAAAGGAATTCGCGGTATAGCCCGAGTGGGACAAAGACATTTTCGCCGACATGGCGGGCTGGTTCGCTCCAGTCGCTCGAAGTAAGCATCACGTATTCATTGACCGCAGGGCTGTCTTCGCCCTTGAGCTTCACTTCGACCTGGGCGAGTTCCTTAAAGTCGCGCATTGCCGCCGCGGTCACCGTGACGGTCTTGTAGTCACCGACGTCACTGGTCTCGATGCGGTCGTTCCGGTAGTCTTCTACTTCTAAACCCAAGGCTTGGGCTTTGAGGGCCATGCAGGCGTCCTTCGTGACGAGGATGACCGAGCCCTTGGTGGTGTCGCGCAGGTAGAGTGCGGAGGCGATGATACGGTGGTCGGGGGCATCGACCTGCATGAAAACCGCACGCAGGCGTTCCGAACGTTCGCCATTAAAATGTTCGCGGATGAGGGAGTCGTTGATGACCACCCTTAACTCACCACCGTCCCGCAGCTTGGCGTGCAGGGCGCCTGGCTTGCCAGGGTCACCTTCGGTAATTTCCTTCAGCGGGCGGTTTTCAAAGAGCGCCCGAATCGACCGGTTGACGCGGCGCGCACTAGCGCCGAGTTGCCCCGGTTGGGTCTTGAGTCGATCGAGTTCCGACAGGACTTCCACCGGCACTGCCACGGTGTGTTCGTCGAACTTGAACAACGATTCGGGGTCATGAATTAAAACGTTCGTATCCAACACGTATGTTTTCTTCACGAAGGTAATTGTCTTCTTTTTAGCCATGGTCGCAATCCGTAATAAATTTTATTTCGCTTCAGCCGCAATCGCTCGGAGGTAGTCCCAGCTATAGATTCCCGTGCGATGACCGTCGCTGAACTCGAAGGTCACAGCGTAGTTACCAATGCGTTGCATCCCCAAGACAGTGACACCCGGGAACTGCCGTGGCCCATCACCACCCCAGCGCTGGCCCAAGATGTCGACCTCCCCCATATTTTCGGCGCTGGGGGAGCGTTCGCGGAGGAACTCCCCAGTCAAAAAGTGTTCTTGGCCATCCGCCCAAGTCACCGCCACAAACGTTCCGACCAACTGGATGTCCCGGGGGGAAGCCATAGTAGAAGGTCTAACGGCATTTTGCCTCGCTCGCAAGCCGGGACGTCAGTGGGTCGCCCTTGACTCATCGCCTTGGCTGGTCGAATGTGACGGCACTATGGCAGGCGTAGGCAAACTCCTTAAACAGGCCCAGAAGATGCAACGTGGCATCGCTGAGGTTCAACAGCGACTGGGCGAGCAACGGCTAGAGGTCTCCCATGGCGGCGGCGCCATCAAGGTGACTGTCAATGGCCATGGCTTAGTCATGGGCTTGGCCCTCGACCCCGAGTTTATCAAAGAGGACAAGGCTATCGTGGAGACGGCCCTCGTGGCCGCGTTGCAAGAGGCTTCTACTAAGGCTAAAGAAATCTACGACGCGGAGATGTCCAAGGCGACGGCCGGCTTTTCCTTGCCCGGGCTCTAATTTAGCCTGTGACCCCGTCTTTCGAGAAAGTTCGCCAGCTCCTTCGCCAACTACCCGGCCTCGGACATCGTTCCGCAGAACGGATTGCCTTGCACCTCTTGGTCGAAAAGCCCGCCAAGCTCGCCCCGCTGCTAGCCTCCTTGGAGGCTGCCGCCCAAAGCGTCCGTCG
>CAIXHF010000210.1 GCA_903919185.1 uncultured Opitutia bacterium
AGTCGAGGTCAACACGGGCGAACAAGGCGAACCGCGCATCGAGATTGTGGGCCTACCGGACACCGCGGTGAAGGAATCCGAAGACCGTGTGCTATCGGCTATGATGAATACCGGCCTGCGCACCCATGAGACCAAGACGACTGTGAACCTGGCGCCGGGCGACCTCCGCAAGGAAGGGGCAATGTACGACCTGCCCATCGCGGTCGGGATGGCGGCGGCTACCAGTCAGATTCCCAAGGACAAGCTTTCCCACTACCTGATCGCTGGCGAACTTGGCCTCAGCGGCGGCACGCGGGCGGTCAAAGGCGGCGTGGCCATCGCGATGTTGGCGAAGCGGCTGGGGCTTAAAGGCGTCATCCTCCCCCGCCCTTCGGCCGAAGAGGCCGCCCTCGTCGATGGCATCGAAGCCATCGCCATTGATTCGCTCGATGGCGCGTTACGTTTTCTCTCCGGCGACGCACGCTATCTCCCCCTACCGCCAGCGGCTAACCCGTTCCTGCTCATGGGGCCGACGGAGGGACCCGATTTCGCTGACGTCAAAGGTCAACTCAAGGTCCGGCGGGCCGTCGAGGTCGCCGCGGCCGGCGGCCATAACCTACTTATTCTCGGTCCCCCGGGCTCGGGCAAATCCCTGATCGCGAAACGCATCCCGACGATTCTACCGTCGCCCGACGCCGAGGAGTTCCTCGAGATTCTTTCGGTCTACTCGGCCGCGGGCATGAAGTTAGGTGACGTTAAACGTCGCTGGGAAAGACCCTTCCGCTCCCCGCACCATACGATCAGCGATATTGGCCTCATCGGCGGCGGTGCGATGCCAGGCCCAGGCGAAGTCTCACTCGCCCACCACGGCGTGCTCTTTCTCGACGAGTTGCCGGAGTTTCGCCGCTCGGCGCTCGAAGTCCTCCGCCAACCCTTAGAAGACGCTTGCGTCACCGTCTCGCGGGCGGCGGCTAAGGTCACCCTGCCCGCACGGTTAATGCTCGTCGCAGCCATGAACCCCTGCCCCTGCGGGCACCTCGGTGACCGACTTAAAGAATGCCGCTGCACGACCGCCCATATCCGCCGCTACCGCTCGAAAATCTCTGGGCCCTTACTAGACCGCATTGATATCCAAGTTGAAGCCCCCGCGCTCACCATCGAGGAACTTCGGCATGCGCAGCCCGGCGAGCCGTCCGCGGCCATGCGCGCACGGATTGAAGCCGCCCGCATGATTCAACGGCAGCGCTTCGGCGGACGGATGCGGGCCTGCAATGCGGTGCTCGCTGGCCACGAGCTCCGCACCCACTGCGCCTTGGAACGCGCCCAAGGCGACCTCCTCCAGCAGGCCATGGAAAAGCTGGCCCTTTCGGCCCGGGCCTACGACCGCATCCTGCGGGTAGCCCGCACCATTGCCGACCTTGCGGCGGCGGACCGTATCGCCACCGAACACCTTCTGGAAGCCATTCATTACCGCTCCTTAGACCGCGGGTGAAAACGCTCGCAGACGCTGGGGATTTCCATTCATTACCGGCTTCCCCATGAAGTCCCCCCTCCTCCGCACCCTCTTCGCTTCGGTGCTGACGGCCCTCGCTGCCGTCGCCTCCGCCGCTGAGCCCATCAAGGTCCTCATCATCGATGGCCGTAATAACCACGACTGGGTCCGCACGACCGAGTCCTGCAAGGCTACCCTCGAAGCCACGGGCCGCTTTAAGGTCGATGTCTCTACCGCCCCGGCGGCCTTCGCCAAGCCTCAGCCCGCCAAGCCCAAGGCCGGCGACGCCGAAGGCAAGAAGACCTACGACGAAGCGCTCAAGGCCTGGAAGAAGGAAGAGTCCGATTTCAACAAGGCCCACGCCGGTGACTGGGATAAGTGGGTGCCGAAATTCTCGGCCTACGCCGTCATCGTCAATAACTACAACGGCCCGGAATGGGGCGCAGACATGAAGGACGCCTTCACGGAGTACGTCGTCAAGGGCGGCGGCCTCGTCAATGTCCATGCCGCTAATAACTCTTTCACGGGTTGGGATAACTTTAACGAGATGATCTGCTGCGGTTGGCGCGGCGGCGACTTCGAGCAGCGCGTGGCCGTCGACGACGCCACCGGCAAGGCCGTCGCGGTCGCCAAGGAAAACGAAAAGATCCAAACCAAGGGCTTCGGCTCTGGCCACGGCGCCAAGCACGTGTTCACCCTTAAGGCCCGCGACGCCGCCCACCCCGTCATGCAGGGCATCCCAACCGAATGGCTCCACGCCTCCGATGAGCTCTACCACCGTATGCGTGGCTCGCCCGACCACATGGACGTCCTGGGGAGCTCGTTCTCGTCCGAGAAATTTGGTGGCACCGAGATGCACGAACCAATGGTCTGGTGGGCCAAGTTCGGCGAAGGCCGCGTGGTAACGACCTCCATGGGTCACCTCTGGGCCGGCGACAAGACCTTCGACGCCCTGCATTGCGTAGGCTTCCAGACCATTCTCGCCCGCTCGACCGAATGGGCCGCCACCGGCAAGGTGACCATCGCCATCCCCGAAGGCTTCCCGACCAAGGACCAGACGAGCATCGTCGAGCCGTCCAAGGTGGTCTGGAAGAAGTAATAAAGGATTTCCCTTAATTGCAGGGCTTGAAGCCCGGACGGGGCATGGCAGTTTTCTGTCATGCCCCGCTTCTTTTTAGCCCTGCTCCTGCTGTGCCTCGGCACCGTGGTCCAGGCCGAGACCTACGAGCTGCGCAGTGGCGACCTCATCCGCCGCTTCGAGCTCAAGGACGGCCGCTTCCGCACGCTCGGTTGGACCGACAAGGCCACGGGCCGGACGCTCGACGTCGACAGCGATGAGTTCGCCATCCGCCTCTCCGACGGCACCGTGCTGACCGCGGATGATTACGAGGCGAAGATGGTCGTATGGGAAGACGGTGTACAAAGTTTCCGCAGCTCCCGCTCAAAGACCTTACCCGACATCGAATACCAACTGCGCCCAGGACGCACCCACGCGGGCGCACCTCCCTTCGTCACGCAGACTTTCTACACCGAATTAAAACCTAGCGTCACGGGCATGATTTGGAAACGCATCGAGGTGCGCTGGCCCGAGGGCAAAGTCGATGATAAGGCTACGCTTGAGACGGAGCGTTTTCGAACCAAGGCAAAGGCCAGCCGAGGGGGGCGCGGAGAACCCGTCGTGCTCGATGATGCGTGGATTCTTTTTCCGGAAAACCCCACGACGCTGACCCGCCACACCGATGGCAACCAACCGGCGGCCTACTCTCATCGGTTCGAGAAGGTCGGCAACCATAGCTACGTGGACTTCGAACAAGCCGACGTCGAGACCCGCCCGCAAGCCGGCCTCGTGCGCTGCCTCTCGTTCGACCGAGTTCGACCCAAGGCTTTGGCGTGGGCTCGTCCCGGCGTCGCCGCCGCCGCGACGATGAGCGACGAAGTGGGTTTCTTCGCTGTCAAAGCCGGCCTAACCCCAGAACAGGCCGTGATCGATTACAGCCGTCCATCCGCGAAGACGCGCAGCTACACGCACTACAACAATTGGTTCGATGCAGCCGGAAAAAACCTGAAAGGTGATAACCTGCCGGCCATCCACCGCCAATTCCTGGAAGCCTTGAAAGGCTCTGGCATCCAGGTCGACGGCCTGGTCCCCGACAATGGCTGGCAGAATCGGAAGTCGGTCTGGCAACCCGCCGTCGGCGCCTTCCCCGAGGGCATGAAGGACCTGAATAAACTGAGCGAGACATTGCTTTCTCAAGGTTCGTCACTGGGCCTCTGGATGGCCGTTGATGGCACCACCAATGATATCAATTGGGGGGTCCAGGAAGGCTACGTGAAGGCCCAAGCGAACGGCTACTTCAAACAGTACTTCGCCCACTACTCGCTCGCGGACGAAAAGTATCAGCAAGCAACCATGCAACAGCTGGCAATACTGTCCGGCGAGACCAAGGTGTCCTACCTCAAGTTCGACTTTAATCACCTTTCGAACGTCGTGCCCACCGA
The DNA here is from genome assembly GCA_903919185.1 of uncultured Opitutia bacterium. Taxonomy (GTDB): domain Bacteria; phylum Verrucomicrobiota; class Verrucomicrobiia; order Opitutales; family UBA953; genus UBA953. Next base: position 3,971 of record CAIXHF010000210.1, read on the forward strand.
TCGCCACGGTCACGCAGGCGAGTTCACTGGGTTCGCCATCGCTACCCAACCCGCCCGGGCGAAGGGCGTCTTCATCAACGCGACGAACTGGACGTGGCATTCACCGGCTTGGTTGAACTACGCGGATTCGGTCTGGTTGCTGGCGGGCGACGATGGCTTCAACGGTAACTGGCCGGAAATCTCCGGACGTGCCCAAGCAACGACCGACCGCGATGTGTACTTCTGGCGGATGTGGGGCGACCCGGACGACCGCCCGTGGTTCCCAATCTCGAACATCATGACGCACGGGATCATCCGCAACGGCGGCGGCCAGATGTCCTTCCCGACCGACCTGCCCCGCGATTGGTCAGACCACGTCCTGATGCACTACGGCCGCGGCACATTACTCCGCGAGTGGTATCTCTCACCGGCTTCCGTGAAGCCCGATGAGTGGAAGGCGCTCATCGCGGTCCACCAGTGGACGGAGGCCCGTAAGGCTGATATGATCAATACGTGCTATGTGGGCGGCCGACCCGATGATGGCCATGCCTACGGCTACATAGGCTGGTCCCGTGATGGCCAGACGGGCACGCTCGTTGCGCGCAATCCCGCCGCTGGGCAGACATCGCTCTCGGTCCGCCTCGATGCCACGACGTTCTTCGCCGGTAAGCCTGGCCAAGCCTGGCACGCCCGGATGGTCTACCCCTACCGCATGGAGTTGCCCATGACCTACCGCGGTGGCGAAACGGCGGAAATTTCCATCCCGGGCTACGAAACAGTGGCACTGGAGTTCAGCCCTGGCGAAGCCCGCGGCCCCATGTTCAGGCTGGCCGCCGATAGCTCCCATAAGGTCAGCGGCACGGGAGCTAACCAGAAGGTCGCCGTCAAGATCGCCGACTTCATCAGCGACCGCCGCGAATTACTGCTCATCGGCCGACCCGCGCTACCCAACCTGCTCATCAACGGCCAACTGGTGAAGCCCACCCGACAACGCAGTGCGGCGATTAATCAATACCCCGGCTACGCCCGCCACGGCATGCTTAGTACCGAAGCCAAACATTGGCAGATGGCCGGCTATGACCTCAAGGCCTACGGTGCTAACTTTGAAATCCAAATCGTCCCTGGCGAATCCGCGACGACCGCCGAGGCTTGGCTGCTCACCGAGCGTCCGTTCGGTGCCGACGATAAGCCCACGGTATCCCCACTGACGTTGCCAGGGGCGATGCGCCACACGACCCAGTTGCTGGCTCCGCAGGCCTATGCGGCCGTAGTCATCCCACCGTCTGACCTCTCGCCCGAAGCCATCAAGGGTGCGAAGTCCGCCAAGCTCACGCTCGAGGTCTTCGGCAATAACGGCAAGGCCTTCGGCGATAAGACGCTCACACTGAATGGCGTCACGCTCGGCATCCTGCCGACCGGCGGCGACCAATGGAGTAAGGCGGAGTTCAAGCTCTCGCCTGCCGCCCTCGCCACGCTGACCAAGGCCAACGCAGCGGCGGTCACTTGCCCGAAATCCGAGGACAAGTTCAAGGTGCGGAGCCTTCGCCTGACGGTCATCTTGGCGGATGGCTCGGAAGCCCTGGGCAGCCGCAGCGGCGCGCTCACCAGCCATGCCGACTGGTCCTACTTCGAGGGTAAGGCCTACGCTCAACCAACGGATAGCGGCCCCATCCCGCTGGGCCTCTAAACCGATAGCTTTTCGAAGAAGAGCCTTAGGATATCCGCCAACTGCGCGGGGGGCAGCGTGATCGGCAAGGTCACCGCCTTTTCAGTCGGCGGCACCGGACGTTCCAAAATGGCCAGCTGGCTCGCCAAGAGCGACGGGGGCATAAAGTGGTCCTTGCGCGCGGCAATACGCTGCGCGAGCAGAGCCTCAGGCCCATCCAGCAAGACGAAGAAGAGATCGGGGTCTCCCTGGCGGAGCTGATCGCGGTAGATCCGTTTGAGGGCCGAACAGGTGATGACCATCGTCTCGCCACGGGCTTTCCCCTCGGTAATACGCTGAGCCATCGCCGACAGCCAGCCCATGCGATCCTCGTCGGTGAGCGGCTGGCCCGACTTCATCTTCGCGACGTTGGCGGGCGGATGAAAGTCATCCGCCTCGATAAACGCAAAGCCACGGCCCTTGGCGTAATGCATGGCGACCGTGCTCTTACCCGAGCCGGCAACGCCCATGAAGACGACGTTCGGATGCGCCACGGGCGGAATCAGAGATTGATCGTACGGCCCTCGCGAAAGGACTGGTCCGCCGCGGCGACGATGCGCATCGAATTGACGGCGTCGTCGAGGTGGGCGGTGAGGTCAAGGTTCTCGCGGATGGCTTTCTCGAAATAGACCTGCTCGCGTTCGCACAAGCCATCGTGGCCCGGATCGGCCTCGGTGGGCACGAGCTGGTCGGGCTTGGAGAACTTTCCGTCGGCTCCGAGGGCAGAATGGTGCACCTTGAGCGCCTGGGCGCCGGTGTGGCCGTCGACGTCGGCAGAATTGCCCTCTTGGGCGCCCTTGCCAGCGACGATTGTCACGGAGCCCTTCGGGCCCACGACATCCTTCACGAAGAAGGCTTCCTCCGACATCATCGGACCCCAACCGGCTTCATACCAACCCACGGAGCCATCGGCAAAGGTCACCTGGAGCTGGCCATAGTTGACCATGCCCGGAGGCAGTTCATCGGACAGACGGGCGCCGATACCAGACACGCGGATGGGGCGGCTGCCCGTCATGAGGCACATGATGTCGACGTAGTGGACGCCGCAATCGACGATTGGACTACACGTCTGCATGAGCGCTCGGTGGGTCTTCCAATTGTCGCCGGAGCTCTGCTGATTGAGGTTCATGCGCATGACCAGCGGCTTCCCGAGCTTCTGGGCCTCGGTGATGAACTGCGTCCAGGCTGGGTGATGGCGGAGGATGTAGCCAATCACGACCTTGCGGCCCGTGGACTTGGCCTTGGCGGCAATCTGTTCGGCCTCGGCGACGGATGCCGCGAGCGGCTTCTCGACGAACGCGTGGCAGCCGGCCTCGAGGGCGGCGATGGTGTATTCGGCGTGCGTGTCGGGATAGCTCGAAATCGAAACCGCGTCCGGCTTGGTCGCCTTCAGGGCCTCATGGAAATCAGCGAACTCTGGGTACCCACCACCGAGCTCTTGATTAAGCTTGGCGCGGGAAGCGGCCGAGCGCGTCACCAGGCCTACAATCTGAAAGCCGGGGAGCTTATGGTAGGCCAAGGCATGCGAACGGCCCATGTGGCCGGCACCAACACAAAGGATGCGGAGAGGGGAAGCCATGAAAGGAAAAGGGCCTAACCGTTGGCCTTATCGGACAGGCGCGTGTCATCTTTATAGAACATCGCGAAGATCACCAGCAGCACGGCGGCGAAGATGGAAGGATAGAGCCAGAACTCATCTTTAAAGACGAGCACGCCGGGCTTGGTGCGGTCGATGAAGCGGCTATCGAGGAGCGGTGCGATCATGTTACCCGCCCAGAGGCCGAGGCCGAGCGTGACCCACGATACCGCGGACTGCGCGAGATTACGCAGGCCTGCCGGGGCGCGGCGGTCAGCGTACTGCATGCCCGTCACAAAGAAGAAGTCGTAGCACAAGCCATGCAAGGCGATGCCGGTGATGAGCATCCACTCGGTATTACCGGACTTCGCGAAGATGGCGTAGCGCAGGGCCCAGCAGGCCATGCCAACGAGCAACGCGCGCTTAGCGGTCAGGTAGTTGAAGGCGAACGGCAAGAGCAGCAGGAAGACGATTTCGGAATACTGCCCAATCGTCATGATGGCCTCAGGATTCGCCACGCCTCGGCTAGCGATAAAGGCATTGGCGTAGGTGAAGTAGAGCGACAGCGGGATACAGAAGAGGAAAGAGAAGACCAGGAAGACCATGAACTTGGCATCGGCGAGTAGGACGAAGACGCTGGGCGTCGGGTCGTCGGACTTGGCTGAATCCTGCTCGGAATCTTCGGCTGCCAGGAAGAGGGCCAGCACACCTGCGGCGACGAAGGCCACCGCGCCCATCTTAAAGATTACGGCATTGGTGGCCACATCCGCCACACCCATGGCATTCGCCGCAATCCCAATGGCGTAGCCAGAAGCAATCCAACCAATGGTACCGGAGGAACGGAACCATGGGAAATACTGCGAATCTGAACCGAGCGTGCGAAGCACGATGGCATTCAGGAGAGGCAAAGCAGCGAAGTAGCACAGTGCGTGGCAGAACAGAAGGCCAGAGAAGGCCGAGGAGGTCTTGCCCGACGGCACGAGCCACAGCAGTACGCCACCGACCACGGCGAGCACGAAAAAGAGACGGCGGGCGGAGATCGCCTTATCCGCTAACCACCCGGCAATCAGGGCCGAGATCATCGCGGCCAGCGGACCGGCGCCATAGGCGAAGCCCGTGATATTGGAGTCACCAGGGAAAGCCACCGACAGGTAACGACCCATCGGCACGAAATAGACACCCCATGCGAAGAGGGTCAGGAACATCACCGCCGCGGCGATACCGTAGCGCAGGAACTTGTGGTTGGACATGGGGGAGGAGGGGTTGGGAACAGCATCACCAGTCCCCTCCTCGCTTCAAGCCGAGAGATGCCCCACTGACGCCCACTATCGAGCGATTATGCCTTACCGAGGGAGCGGCTGGGCAAGCCCCTTGGCCTTGGCGGCATCGAGCGCGGCTTTCAAGCGCAGGGCGACCTCGGGATGGTCCTTGATCACGTTACGTTTCTCGCCGGGGTCGGCTTGCAAGTCAAAGAGACGATCGTTGGCGGCGCTGAGGTTCTCGATCTCATCGTTCTGCTCGTTACGATCGACGACAGCCTGGGACTTCGGCCGCCGCTTGCCCATGCCCGGGATATACTTCCAGCGTTCGTCGCGGTAGGAGAGGTTAAGCGCTTGGGTGCTCGAGATGATGTGGTCACGACCAGGCCCGCCCGCGAAGGCGGCCGAGACATCCACCCCGTCGAGGGCGAGGAACTCGGCAGGGTTGCCGCCGGCGAACTTCGTGAAGACCGTGGCGAAGTCGACCTGCGAGACCATCGCGTCGGTGACCTTGCCGGCGGGTGCATGCCCCGGCCAGCGGGCGATGAGGCTCACGCGGGTGCCGCCCTCCAAGATGCTGTACTTGCCACCGGAGAAACCGCCCGCGGGGGTGTGGCCGGCCTTGGCGTTCAACTCCACGGCGCGATCCTTATAGCCATCGTCCAGCACCGGCCCGTTGTCCGAGGACATGATGACCAGCGTGTTCTCCGCCAGCCCATGCTTGGCGAGCTCGGCGAGAATCCGGCCGACTTGCTCATCGAAGGCCACGACCGCATCGCCCCGCGCGCCTAAGGGAGTCTTGCCAAGAAAGCGCGGGTTGGGCACGCGGGGCACATGGCATTCGTGCGAGGCGTAATAAAGGAAGAAAGGCTTGTCCTTGTTGGTCGCGATGAAGTCGCAGGCCTTGCCGGCGAACACATCGCCCATGGTCTCGTCATTCCAAAGGGCCGCCTTGCCACCCTTCATCCAGCCGATGCGGCCGACGCCGTTCACCAAGGCCATGTTGTGACCGTGGCTCCAATCGAGTTTCAACTTTGCGCGAGTCACTGGGTCCTTGAGATCAGGGTCGCCGGGATAGGGCGCGGTGTAACTGACCTCGATGGGATCCTTGGGATCCAACCCGACGACGAGGCCATTCTCTACAAAGACGGTCGGCACGCGATCACCCGTCGCGGCCATGATGTAGGAATAGGTGAAGCCGATCTGGTTCGGGCACGGGTTGATCGGCTTGTTCCAATCGACCGTCTCACCGCCGAGGCCGAGGTGCCACTTGCCCACGACGCCGGTGGCGTAACCCAGTTTGGCTAAGCTCGCAGGCAAGGTTGGCCTCCCTGGTTTAATGATCATGTTCGCATCTCCCGGAAGCACACCGGTACCCTTACGCCTCCAGGCATACTCGCCGGTCAGCAAGGAATAGCGGGAGGGCGTACAGGTGGCGGAAGTGCAGTAGCCGGCCGTGAAACGGAGGCCTTCGGCCGCGAGCCGATCGAGGTTCGGCGTCGGGATCACCTTCGCCCCGTAGCAACCGAGGTCGCCCCAGCCGATGTCGTCAGCGTAAAGCAGAACGATGTTCGGCGGACGTTTCGCGGGCTCGGCGGCGCAGGCCAAGGTAACGGAGAATAATGCCAGCAAGGGGGTCAGGCGCATGGGAAGGGTTTAAGCCGGCTCGTGGGGATTTCCAAGCCCACAGTCGACAGGCCTGACTTGCAAAAGCCCGCAAACCGCCCAATCCAGAACCCATGCGTTTTTTCAAGTACCACGCCCTAGGAAACGACTACCTTGTCCTCGAACCCCAAGACTGCGCTCCCCTCTTCTCGCAGGACGCCATCCGCAAGGTCTGCCATCGCCACTATGGACTCGGCTCGGACGGTATCCTCTATGGTCCGATTGAGCGCACCGATGGCGCCTTCGGTCTGCGTATTCTGAACCCTGACGGCTCGGAAGCGGAGAAGTCCGGCAACGGTATCCGGATCTTCTGTCGTCACCTCCTCGAGACTAAGCGCGTTCAGGAAGGCCAAGCATTCAAAGTCCACACACCAGGCGGCCTCGTCGGTTGCTCCGTCTTCGAAGGCGGCAACCGTATCCGCGTCGAGATGGGCAAGGTCTCCTTCAGTGCTCCGGTGATTCCGCACATTGGCGCCGATCGCGAAGTCCTCGGCGAAAGCATCACCGTCAACGGTAAGACGTTTAAGTATTGGGCTGCCACCGTCGGCAACCCGCACTGCGTGATCCCAGTCGACGACCTCTCGCCCGACCTTGCCAAGACCTACGGCCCGGCGCTCGAGACGCATCCTAATTTCCCGAATCGCACGAACGTGCAGTTCATGAAGATCGTCGACCGCCAGAACGTCCAAATCGAGATCTGGGAACGCGGCGCCGGCTACACCCTCGCCTCGGGCTCATCTTCCTCGGCTTCGGCCGCGGTCGCCCGTAAAATGGGCCTAGTTGACGCCGATTTGACGGTCCATATGCCCGGCGGTAAGATTATTATTGGCATCGGGGCGGACTTCTCCATCGTGATGACAGGTCCAACCACCCCGGTAGGCGTCTTTGAGATGCACCCTGGGGTTCCGGTCCAAGACGTCGCCCTCTAAGGCGGTTAGTCATTACCAGCATTCATTTTCGGTGTGCCCACTCTTGGCCACACCGCCTTCCCGCACGAACCACCTATGGCGCCGCGTCAGCCGTTGCCCGCACTCACCGAGGACGATCTCATTGATCTAGCCGGCGGGGCAACCGTGTTACTCGCCAAGGAGCTCGTGCTTAAAGGTAAGGTCAAGAAAGCGATCTGGGCCTTCCCCAACGTGGAAGCCTTGGTTGATGACGGCACCGAATCCCGTGAAGCGCGCTGGAACCTGCGTTCCATTACGTTCCAGCGCAACGAGTGTGCCTGCGAGGTTTCCGTTCGGCAAAGAAAGTTATGCGTTCACTCGGCCGCGGCCTACCTGGCCCTGGCCGCCAAGGAAGGGACGATCAAATTAACGGAAGACGCCCCGCCCAAACCCGCCGCCGCCAGTAAGACCGACGTAAAAGAAAACTCCAAGTCCGCCAAATCCGAGCCGACCGCCGCCCCCCAGGGGCCGAAGCTCAAATCCCTCAACCTCTCCCCGAAACGCGGCACGCCGATCGAGGTTCGCTTCATCATCCCACCGAACATCGCCACGGCGGCGCAGCGTGACGAAATCATCTGCCGCCTCGAGCTCCGCATTGACGGTATCCAGACCGCCCCAGAAAATATCGATCGCACCAAGGCTTGGACCATCGAACCCGACACGGTCTTCTTCTTGGCGATTCTCGAAAACCTCTGTAGCGGCAAACTGCAGGGCCTATTACCACTCTCCCGCCGGCACCTGCGCCAGCTCATCGGCGTGGGTAAAGGCCTGGCCATCTTCCGGATGGCCAACGCGCCCGAGGTTCCCCTACCCTGGACCGGCGACAGCCTAGCGGGCGTCCATACGCACCTGCAGGAACCGGAAGCCACCCCGCAGACGACGCACAGCGGCGAGGCTCTAGACGACGAGAAGGAAGAAATCCGCTCCCAAGACCGCGGCGAAGAAGACGCCCCTTGGGTCGACGGCTCCATGAAGTGGCTGCGCATTCGCTTGCCGCAGAAGTCGAGCGGCCCGGTATCCGAGCTCCGCGATGTCCTGCAGCGCAACGGGTTCGTCCTCGAAACGGCCACGCGCGAATGGTACCTCAACGGGACGATTCAAGTCCTCAACTTCCTGGCCCGCCACCACAAGGTGCTCTGCATTGATAACGACTCCTACTTCACGCACAACCTGAAGCACTCCCTGCGCAATGTCGACTTCGCCAAAGCGAAATGCGACGCCGCCGAAGAGACCGGCGGTTTCCGCTTTGCCATCGGCATCGACCCCGAAGGCAAGAGCTCTAAGGTCGTCCAAGAAGCGCTCAAGAGTGGCCGCATGTTCTTCTACACGGACCGCGGCCCGCGCCTGATTACGCCCGAGTTGATGGAGTCCATCCGCAACGCGCAGCGCCGTATCACTGGCGAAGCCAAGCGCGACGTCGACCTCGACCTTAACCTGAAGATTGGCTTCGCCGACCTCGCCAGTGCCGACGCGATCGCCGAAGAACTCCAGGCTGCCTTCGCTCCGCCCGAGGCTTGGGCCAAGCGCTCCGACGCCATCCGCAACCTCTCCAAACTCCAGCCTGCGCCGATTCGTCCTGAGCTGACCCAGATGCTCCGCCTTTACCAGCAAGTCGGCGTGGCTTGGCTCTGGCACCTGCATAACAATCACCTCGGAGGCCTGCTGGCCGACGAAATGGGCCTTGGCAAGACGGTCCAAGCCCTGGCCTTTATGGAAGTCGTCCGCCGGGAACGCCCTGAAGAGGGCCCCTGCCTCGTGGTCTGCCCCGCCTCGCTCGTCGAGAACTGGCGCCGCGAAGCCCGCCGCTTCACGCCCGCCCTCAAGGTCCTCGCCCACCACGGCCAGTCCCGTGAATCCTCGCCCGAATACCTCAAGCGGTTCGACCTCATCATCACTTCCTACGGCACCCTCGCCCGAGACGTCGGTTCCTTTGCGCTGGTCAATTGGAGCACGGCCACGTGCGATGAAGGCCAGAATATTAAGAACCCGCGCGCCCAGGCCACTAAGGCCGTGAAGCAGATTATCGCCAAGGGCCGCTACATCCTGACCGGCACGCCGGTTGAGAATTCCCTCGAAGACCTCCGCTCGCTCTTCGGCTACCTCATGCCCGGGTACCTACCCAAGCCAGAGGAACGCCTCGCGTCCGAAGACCGCAAGTGGCACGACGACCGTCTCCTCCAGATGGCAGCGCCTTACATCCTCCGCCGCGCCAAAATCGCCGTCGCTCCAGAGCTTCCGCCGAAGATCGAACAGATTATCTACTGCGACTTTGAAGAGAATCAGAAGAAATTCTACGACGAGATGCAGGAAACGACCCGTCAGGAAATCTTCGACATGGAAATGAGTGGGGCTAAGGACAACGCCATCCGGATGGCCGCCTTTAACCAGCTCCTTCGCCTCCGCCAGATTTGCGCCGACCCGCGCATCCTCGACCCGAAGATGGACGAGGCCGATTCCGCCAAGCTTCAGGCCTTTCTCGAACTCCTCGAAGAATCCATCGATGCGAACCACCGCATGCTGGTGTTCTCGACCTTCGTCTCGGCGCTCACGATCATCCGCAAGGCGCTCGAAGCCCGGGGCATCCCCTATTGCTACCTCGACGGCTCGACCAACGACCGCCAAGGGGTCTGCGATACGTTCAACTCGACTCCGACCATCCCGGTCATGCTCATGTCCCTCAAGGCGGGCGGCACGGGCCTCAACCTCACCGGGGCCGACACGGTCGTCCACTACGACCCTTGGTGGAACCCCGCCGCCGAGGCCCAGGCGACCGACCGGGCCCACCGTATCGGCCAGACCCGGACCGTCACCAGTATCAAGCTTATCGCCGCCGGAACGATCGAAGAACGGGTCATGGACCTCCAAAAGTCCAAGTCTGAGATGTTGCGTAAGCTCCTCAGTGAATCAGACTCCGTCTCGTCTGCCCTTAGCCTCGACGACATCAAAGCCCTCCTGACGGTCTAACCCCTCCCCATGCTTTCCACCCTCATTCGACGCAATCGTCCCCGGAGCGAGATGTCGTTCATGGAGCATATCGACGACCTCCGCGTCTCGTTGATCCGCGTGCTGGCGGTCTTCATGGTCGGCCTAGTCGCGTCCCTGATTTTCTACGAGAAGATCCCCTCCTTTCTCAACCTGCCGCTCGAATGGGCAAAACACCCAGAAACCTCACCGATTAGTTTCCTCATCGGCAAGGCCGAACCATCGCTCGCGGCCCTCGGCGACCTCAAGGAGTTCACCTTCATGGGCGTCTGGTCGGTGCTCATGTACGCGGCCTTCGCCGCCGGCATCGCCTTGGCCTCCCCCATCTTCCTTTATGAAGTGGTTCGTTTCGTTGGCCCAGCGCTGAACAACAAGGAAAAGCGCGGGCTCATCCCGTTCTGTATCGCGGCGCTTATTCTCTTCTTCTGCGGGGCCGCGCTCGCCTTCCTCTGGCTGACCCCCATGTCCGTTCAGATCTGGCACCATTTCGCCCACGGGATGGGCATCGAGGTGACCTGGCAGGCCTCCGATTATTATTCGTTCGTGACGATGATGAGCCTGCTGACGGGCCTGACGTTCCAATTCCCGCTGGCACTGATTATTCTGATGTGGCTCGAACTGGTCCGTCCCAGCACGTTACTCAAATCTTGGCGTGGCATGCTCTTCGGGATCCTCATCCTGGTCGGCCTGATTACGCCGATTGGTGACCCGCTGTCTCTCTTTGTCCTCACGGGAATCCTCTTCTGCTTCTACCTCGTCGCGGTGGGCATCGGTGGGGCCATCGTCCGTCGCAAACGCATTGCCCGCGGCGATAAGCCGAACCCTGAGGACGACGATATCAGTGATGATGACGATGATGAGCCAGATCCAGATGGCCCGAATGACTCATCTAATTACGGCTCATCCGCTGGCAGAACCGTCACCGCCGAGCCCAAAGCCATCACGGCCAAACCCAAGTCCGCCCCGCCACCCGCCGAGGGCGACCTGAGCTCGCTCGACTAACCTTCTCTACCTCCATGCGCCTCCCGATCTCCCTGCTGCTGTTGGCCGCCCTGCCCATTGCTCACGCGGCGAAACCCGACAATACGTTATTTGGGAAGAAAGCCAGCGAGACGGAGAAAGTCGTCGTTACCAAGGTGGTCGAGGTCGAGAAGGCTCCGGCCGATAAGATGGCACCCGCCACGGAAAAGCCTGCCATGGAAAAAGAAGCCGAGGCCCCCAAAGAAGGCCTGAAGCCAAAGATGGAAATGGCCGAAGACACCAAGCCTGCCATCAAGCCTAAGATGGCTGCCGAGGCCGAGGCCCCCAAGAAGGCCAAGTCGGAAACCGATGCTAAGAAAGCAGATCCCGAGATGAAGAAGGATGACCCTGAAAAGGCCAAGGAGGAAGAAGCGCCGACCATCTCCCCCTTCCGCCCCGCCAAGACGCTGGCCGCCGTTGAAAAGCGCACGTTCAAAATTGCTAACCTCAACAAGCCGTTAGCCTTTGAGACGACGCGCGAACTGCAGCGCCTCTTCACCGTGCTGACCTCGCAGTACGTGACCGACGGGAAAACCTTTGCCAAGGCCCCCGGCCCAGTGACGGCGATTTCTTACATGATTTTGCAAGACCTAGGCGAACAGCGCTACGTAGCCAAGGCCTCCTGGCCCTCGGTCGGCGAAGCGCTCCCCGCCGGCACCGACGCGTGGGCCATCCTGCTCCTCGACGAGGAGGTCAAGGTCGGCGCCACCGGCCGAATGACTGGCACGCACGCGGGGACCGTCGCCCTCGATTTTACCGCCAAATTCAGCCCCATCGACGGCAAGACGCTGACTATCCGCCGCGAGGCGTTCGTGGAGTGCAAGCCGATCGACGAATCCAATGTCAACCTGACCAAGTTCATCGAGCAGGTCGCCCAAGGTGGCGAGTTCAGCGTAACGACGACCGAGCGGTTTGGCTGCAAGGCCTGCAACAGCCTCGGCTACACGCGCGAGCCCCAAAAGGGTAAGTTAGAGGACAAGCGTATCCCCTGCACAATTTGCGATAGTACTGGCAAGCTGTTGACGACGACGGAGACAAAGTTCGCCCCTTAACCCCGCCTGAGGCCATCCTGCGCTTGCGCCCCGGCGACGGGATTGGCAAGGTGCGGGCGTGAGTTCCCCCCTGCATCTCGGCCTAGAACCGCACTTCGCGGCCCTCGAGTCGTTCCTCGCGGAACAGGAGGCTAGTTTTGAACCCGAGGTCCGTCCGATGGTGCGAGAGGTCCTCGCCCACCCTGGCAAACGCCTCCGCCCACTCCTCGCCTTCGGTTCCGGCGCCGGCATCGGGCCGTCCATCGACCTCGTTCGCGGTGCGGCGATTGTGGAATTAGTCCACCTAGCTACGCTCGTCCACGACGACGTCCTCGACGGTGCCGACACGCGCCACGGAGCCGATACGCCTAACCACACCCACGGCGCCCACGCGGCCGTCCTCTTCGGCGACGCGCTCTTCGCCCACGCCCTCGTCTTGGCGAGCGAACACACGTCCTCGACGTTGTGCTCCATCGTCGCCCGTGCCTCCCGTGATGTCTGCTCCGGCGAGGTCTGCCAGACGTTCTCGCGCGATAACCAGTCCCTCAGCCTCGCCGACTACCAACGCCAGATTCGCATGAAGACGGCGGTGCTCTTCGAGGCGGCCTGCCGTGTCGGCGCCTTGGTCGCGGGCTACCCCCAAGTCCACATCGACGCCTGCGCCGCCTTCGGCCTCCACCTCGGCATCGCCTACCAGATGTACGATGACTTCGTCGACCTCCTACAGGACGACGCCAAGGCGGGCAAAACGCTCGGAACCGATGCCGCCAGCGGTAAACTGACGTTACCGATGCTGCTCGAACGCGATCGCCGTCAGGTCGATATCCTCGCCGAACTCCGTCAGGGGCGATCCGCCCGCGAGGCTATCTCCGCCGAAACCTGGCGCGAATGCTTCCGCATGCTCGACGCCGAAGTGGCCTCCGCCGAACAAGCACTGACGGCCATCGACGGCTCGCCTTCGCCCTTCTACTTACTTCGCCTAACGGGCTTCCTCCGCCAAGCCGCCGCCAAGTTGGCACCAAGCGCGTGAAGCTCTTCTTGACGACCTATTCCGAGCGCCTCGCGTTGGCGCTAATCTTGAGCGTGCTTGGTTTAGCCACCACGCTGACGTGGTTCTGGTGGTCACTGTAAGGGCTTACGGAACGTAACGCTTGGCCTGAAAACCGCGGGCCGTGAGGGCGGCACGGAGGGCCAAGAGGTCGACCTTATCACCAACCTTCACGCCAGCGCGTGCGTACCAGCCCGCGGCCATCTCGACCGTGAAGCGGATTTTATCTGAACTGGAGGTGGTAGTCTCAGTGTCGCCGGCCCGCATGGTTTTGACTTCCAAGATGACGCCTTCCGCGGAGACGAACGCGATATCGAGGTCGAGCGGGGTGTCCTTCATCCAAAAGCGCATCTGGGTGTCGGACTCATACATGAATGCCATCCCCTCGCCCTCTGGCAATTTGGCCGTACCCATGAGTCCGCGCGACTTCTCAAGGTCGGTCACGGCCAAGCGTAGCTGGGTCACGAGCTTGCCTTGGCGCACGGGGAAACGAACTTCCACGCTAGCTTCCTCGCTCGTAGCCACGGGCGCCGGCGCGGGCTGGCGATCGCAGGCGGTCAGGGCGAAGACGCCGAGTAAGAGGCTGAGACGAAGCATGGCGGCAGTGTTCCCGCTGTTGCGTCCAAGGCAAGTTTCGCTTGTGGTTGGGGACTGCGCTATGGAATCCGACCGCCAAGCCCACTGGCGCCACCCTGGCACGGCCGTGCACTATGCCCGGGCCGCGGTGCAGGTCGGGCTGTGGGCCTCGGAGCGACGCTTAATCGAGGAAGCTTGGGTCAAAGATGCCCGCCTCCTCGAACTCGGCTGCGGGGCGGGTCGCGTGGGACTTGGGCTACTGCAACTGGGCTACCATGAGCTAACGATCACCGACTTTTCCCCGACGATGGTCGACATGGCGAAGGGTGTGCTCGGTGAGGTTGAGCCCGCCTGGGCCGACCGCGTCGAGGTCGCCGACGCCTGCGCCCTCCCCTACGCCGATGAGTCTTTCGATGGGGTGATCTTCGCCTTCAATGGGCTGATGTGCATGCGCGGCCGAGCGGACCGCGATCGCGCGTTACCAGAAATCAGGCGCGTCCTGAAATCAGGCGGGGTTTTTCTGTTCACAGCCAACGACCGGGCCGCCGGCGAACACCGCGAGCTCTGGGCCAAGGAACCGACCTTACTAGGCGGCCAGCCTGGTGACCGTTGGCACGAGACGGACTCAACGCCAGTCTTCATGCACAGCAGTACCGAAGCGGAGACGCGCGCGGAACTGATAGCGGCCGGCTTCCGCGTACAGAAATGTCCTTTACGCTCGGAAGTGGCGGTCGAGAACGCCGCCGTGCGGGCCTTCGCCGGTGAAACGCGCTTCTACGTGGCAGAAAGGGTTTGAGGGAACCACCCTAGGCGAAGCATTGTCCTGCTCCCATGAGACTTTCCGCCATCACGGCCTGGATTTGCGTTAGCCTCGCCAGCCCCCTCGCGTGGTCACTCGAACTCCATGTCGCCCCGAACGGCAACGACGACTGGTCGGGCAAGCTAACCCAGCCAAACGCCCCGCACACCGACGGACCCTTCGCCACGCTCAACGGAGCGCGCCTCGCGATTCGCAAGCTGCCACGACCGCTCCAAGAGCCCGTCCAGGTGACGCTCGCCGCAGGCACCTACCGTCTCACCGAAGAAATCCGCTTCACCGCCGAAGACTCGGGCGAAGCGAAGGTACTCATCACTTATCAAGCCGCCAGCGGCGCGGAAGTCGTCCTCGATGGCGGCCAACCCCTCCCAGCCTTTACCGTGGCCGCCAATGGCCGCTGGACAACGAAGGCCCC
>CAIXHF010000211.1 GCA_903919185.1 uncultured Opitutia bacterium
ACGATAGGCCGTATTGTCGCACAAAAAAATGAACTCTCAAAGAACCGAAAGGGGCCTCCTGTTTAGGGGAGGGAGGGCGGACGGTGAAGGCGTCGAGGTATTGGTCAACGTCTTTTTTCGAGTTTCTGCGTTTTGAAGCGCTGAACTAGCTCGATCACCGAAACATCCAAGGAACAGCCTTCTGCAGGAGAAGGGAAGTTCCAGATTGGAGAATCCGGCCGCCTGATTCAAGACGATTTTTGCATTTTTTCACACGAGGCACACATCCATGAGTACCTTGATTATCATGCACTTATGGTGAGTTTATCCTATTTTTACATATTTTTGACTATCAGATGTGTCTGTCGGGTGTCTTTTTTACCCCCCCTGGGAGCCCCATCCCGGCCTCCCGGCCCCCTCCCGACGGGCTTGGGTGCGCCGCCCATTCACTCCTTCAGATCAGCCCTACCCTCCTGCCCCGCTATGGGGGCGGGCACTTTCTTACTGGCGTATGCTCTCTTCGGATACGCACCGATAGTCTCGTCACGCTTCGCCCTTTCGCTTCAATCCACACATGCTTCTCCCCACGCTGCTCGCCGCTTTCATCGCTGGCGCCTCGTCCATCCCTGGCGCCAACGTCGATAGCGCCGTCGATGACCGCCAGGTTTTCCAGAAGCTCGAATTGGCGACCACCGCGCTTGCAGAGAAAGGCGACGGTTCACTCAAACGCGACGTGCGCCTCGAACAGTGCAAACGGATGCGCACGGACGCTCTTCAGCTTCCCTCCAAACAGTTCGCCGGATCACCCCTCGAAGGAGCCGAGATCTACCGACGCGCCGCCCAAGCCTCCGTCCTAATCGGTTCTGCGTACAAGTGCGACAAATGCACGAAATGGCATAATACATTGGCCAGCGGCTTCGCGATCACAGCGGATGGCGTCATCGCCACCAATCATCACGTAGCCGCGGGCGCGACTGGCGAAGCGATGGGCGTACTTACTTACGACGGACAATTCTTCCCGGTCGTCGAAGTACTCGCCACCGACAAGGCCCACGACGTCGCCCTCATCCGTATCGACGCCAAGAACCTGGCCTTCCTTCCGCTGCGTGATGACGCCCCCGCCGGCACGCCGATCCGTTGCTACAGCCACCCCGCCAACACCTTCGGCTGCATCTCCGAAGGCATCATCACCCGCTACTTCAAGATGAACGAACCGGAGCGCAACGGCGCGGTGTTCTTGCAGACCACGGCGGATTATGCCCGCGGTTCCAGCGGCGGACCCATCATGGACGCCTTTGGCAACGCGATCGGCATGGTCGCCTCGACCTCCCCTGTATTCACGGCGCCGACGACACCAGCTCCAGTGTCCAAAGACGCCAAGCCGGCCACACCAAGCCAGCAGATGGTGCGACATAACTGCGCCACCGCCCGGGCGTTGCTGGACCTGACCCGTACGCGTTGACGCCCCTTAGGCGTGCCCCGGCGTCCGCGGATACGCGATGACGTCACGGATATTGCCTTCGCCGGTGACGAACATCAGCAGTCGCTCGAAACCGAGCCCGAAGCCGGCATGCGGCACCGAGCCAAAACGACGCGTGTCGATATACCAGCCATAGCTGGCTAAGTCCAATCCGTGGGCCTGCATCGCCGCCACCAGGCGGTCCAGTCGCTCTTCACGCTGGCTGCCACCCACGATCTCGCCGACGCCTGGCACGAGGACATCCATCGCGGCGACGGTCTTGCCGTCGTCATTCTGACGCATGTAGAAAGGCTTGGCGGACTTCGGGTAATCGCAGACGGTCACCGGGCACTTGAAATGCTCCTCGGTCAGGTAACGTTCGTGTTCAGACTGCAGGTTCTCACCCCAGACGACGGGATACTCAAACTTGCGGCCGGACTTCAGCAGGAGCTCCACGGCCTCGGTATAGGTGACGCGCGCAAACGGG
>CAIXHF010000212.1 GCA_903919185.1 uncultured Opitutia bacterium
GGCATCACCGCCGCGATGCCTTCCGGCACCGGCCTCAATCAGCTCAAGCAGGCGCTACCGGGGCAGTATCACGACGTCGGTATCGCCGAAGAACACGCGGCCCTCTTCGCCGCGGGCTTGGCCGCGCGCGACCTCCGTCCCGTCTGCGCCATCTATTCTACTTTCCTGCAACGTGCCTACGATATGGTCATCCATGACGTTTGCCTGCAGCGCTTGCCGGTCACGTTTTGCATGGACCGCGCGGGGGTCTCGCCGAGCGATGGCCCGACGCACCACGGTCTCTTCGATATCGCCTACCTGCGCTGCGTTCCGAACGTCACGCTCATGCAGCCGAAGGACGAGGATGAACTCTCCGACATGTTGCACACGGCACTGCAGTCGGGCGCCCCGATGTTCATTCGTTATCCACGCGGCCCAGCTGCGGGCAAGGCGATCAAGGCTCAGCCCGCGCTGATTCCGTTAGGCAAGGCCGAGGTGCTGCAGCCTGGCGCCGATATCCAGCTCTGGGCACTCGGCACGATGGTGCCCGAGGCCCTGGTGCTTGCGGAGAAGTTGGCAGCGGAGACCAGTTTATCTATCGGCGTGGTCAACGCCCGCTTCGCCAAGCCCATCGACGCGACCTTACTTATCACCCAAGCCAAGGCCGCTAAGCTCATCGTCACGCTGGAAGATGGCGCTGTCACGGGCGGCTTCGGGACGGGTGTACTCGAGACGCTCGCCGAACAAGGCGTGCGTACCCCGGTTGTTCGCCTCGGTTGGCCGGATCATTTCGTCGGCCACGCCACGGACGTAAAGACCTTGCGCGCTGCCAACGGCCTCGCTCCAGAGCAGATGCTCGCCACGGTCAAGGCTGCGCTTCGCTGAGGTAGGGACAGCACGTGGTGCTGTCCCTACCTGTTGCAGGTGGTCCGCTTTCGCTTAGAACTCCCAAGACACTTTGAGGCGGGCTTCGTAAGGGCTGTACTCGCTGACGTTCAGGTTACCTTTGTTGGCCGGCGCGCCGGTGAGTTGGGCTAGTACCGTGAAGGAGACCGAGAGGTTATCCTTTCGGTAGTTGAGGCAAGGTCCGACGAAGACGCCGGATTCCTCAAAGTTTGCGCCTTCGAGCCACTCAGCGGCGGCCAATGATTCGATGCCGACGGTCCAGTCCTTGGTTAGTTGGTATGAGAGGCCTTGGGTGACGAAAACTTCAAACGCTTCCTCGCCGCCTTGGGTGTGGATGAGCTCGAGCCCGAGGTTGGCGACATAGAGCCAGCGGCTATCAGCCCCAAAATTATGTTGGAGGATGTATTTAGACTCCAGAACCCAGCGATTACGTAAGTGGCCATCATGCATACTGACCTGCGTGTAGCCTACTTCAAGGTACAGTGCCCGCCCCCAGTCTTCCTTGTCGGGGTTAGCCAGCATCTTGATGTACTCAACGTTGATACCATCAAAGCGTAGGCCCTGCAGCGCGGAGGTATCAAAGTAGGTGTGGTTGACCTCGATCGCGATTTGCTCATTTGGCGAAATGCCCCATTCGAACTCGGTCTTGAGGTCAAAGGCGCGGTATCCGGCTTCATAGCCGGCACCGAGGTCCTTGCCGAAGCGTCCGGTGACGTATTGCTCGAACTCGAATTTTCCAGGCTTCAGCGTTTCGGCGAGGTAGGAATAACCGAAGGGGTTTTCACAGGCGGAGGCAGCGGCAGCGATCAACAGGCAGGGCGTGAGGAGGGTGGTACGCATGGGAGATAATTGCGTCCTTTAGACGGACTGAATCAAGGATTTATAAGCTTCGTGCCTCAGAATTCGTAGCCGAAGTGTAGGCGCCCTTCGTAGGGCGACTTTTTCGTCACGTTGAGGTCACCTTTATTCGCCGGCGTCGCCGTCACCTGCGCGAGTGCGGTGAACGTGACGAAGAAGCCGCTGTTCTGATAGCGGACGCACGGGCCGGCGAGGAGCGCGGTGTATTGGTGATTATTTAGTTCACTCCACTCGGCCTCGAGAATCGCCTCCGCGCCGAGATACCAGTTCGCGCCGACCGCCCGGGCTAAGCCTTGGGTGAGCTTGAATTTGACGGTGTCAGCGTGCGTGGCGGTCTCGTGCTCAAGTTCGCCGATGATGTTGGCCGCATAGACCCATTCGTCGTTCGCACCGAAGTTATGCTGTAGCAGGAGTTTCGTCTCGAGCTTGAGTTGGTCGCGATGGGCGCCGTTCTTGGAGCTCACCTGCGAGTAGCCAGGCTCGATGTAGAGCGCCACGCCCCAATCTTGAGTGTCTGGGTTGGAGAGCATCCGCTTGTAGGCAATCTGGAAGCCGTCGAAGAGCAGACCGTCGCGGGCGGTGCGCTCGAGGTAGCGCGAGTTCACGTACACCGCGAGTTGTTCGTTCGGCGAAATCCCCCATTCAACTTCGGTCTTCAGGTCGAAGCCGCGGTAGCGCGCGTCGTAGCCGTTGCCGAGGTCGCGGCCGAACCGACCGGTCACCCACTGGACGATCTCGACCTGCCCGGGCTTGATGGTTTCCGCTAGGTAAGAGTAGCCGAAAGGATTGTCACAACCCCAGGCCGAGCTGGCGGCGAGGGTTAAGAGAGCGAGTAACTTGGGGGCGTTCATGGGGGAAGGTCTCTTTTAATGAGAATGACTCTCACCTGTCAAAGATGAAATTGAGTCTCATTCTCATCTAATTCGCATCTCGGCATGAAAGGTTGAATATCGGACGGTCTTGGGGACTTTATTAAGCCTACCCATGCCGCTTTGTATCGTCATCCCCGCCCGGAATGAAGCGACCCGCCTGGGGGCAGGGTTGCGGCTGTTGGCGGATAGCCTCCGCGCCCAAGGGCTGACGGATACCCAAGTCATCGTCGCTGACAATGGGTCGACAGATGCCACCCGCGCTGTCGCCGAGGCGGAGGCAGGCCTGTTCGCACGCCCACTCATTTATCTGCGTGCCGCCGAAACCGGCGACAAGGGTCTGGCCATCCGTCGGGGTTGGGAGTCCGCTCCGGCCGACTGCGACGTCCTCGCCTATTGCGATGCCGATATGGCAACC
>CAIXHF010000213.1 GCA_903919185.1 uncultured Opitutia bacterium
CGACGTCGTCGCCAAGTAAACGTTCGTCCTTCCCTCGGGGCCGTTTTCGCCCTATCTCTATCGCACGGGCCTATAGCTCAACGGTTAGAGCACGGAACTCATAATTCCTTGGTTCTGGGTTCAAATCCCGGTGGGCCCACCAAATTTTAAGACCCGGGCAGGAAGTGCCGATGAGCTACGAGGACTCAATAAACAGCGGGAGTAATAACTAAATCTGTCAGGCTACCTCACCTCGGAAACATCACGCAGCGGGACGAGCGCAGTCTGGATTCCCTCAACCATAGGTCGTGGGCTCGGCATACCATGGCCACAAATAATTACACCACTTTCTTGCATGGAGCGGGCATTAAACCACCTCGCCGCCTCGGAGAAGTCCTTAGTCGTTCCGCGGCCATAGAAATACATCACTCCCAAGTTAAACCGGGAGGTGGCATGCCCTTGCTCGGCAGCCTTTCGCCACCACTTAAACGCTTCGACCTGATCTTTCGGCACACCTTCGCCTGAGTGATAACTTTTCCCCATGACGTATTGGGCACGTGCATGCCCATTTTCCGCCGCCTTGCGGTACCACTTCATCGCTTCGACGGCATCTTTCGGAATGCCAATCTTCGACCAGACAGTAGGCCCCCCGGGGACCACTTTACCTAACTCATCTTGTCCATGACCGTAATAGCACCCTAGATTGTATTGAGCCTTAGCGTACCCCTGATCGGCGGCCTTGCGATACCACCTGATGAGTTCGTCATGGTCATATTCCAACTGATGCCGCCCGTCGTGCAAGTAACCTAAAATAAATTGGGCGGGCGCATAACCACCTTGGGCTGAGCTGCGATACCACCTCATGGCTGCATCCTGATCGCGTGGCACGCCTTCGCCTTCTGCAAGACATCTTCCAAGCTCATACTGGGCACGCGTGTCACCACCCTCGGCGGACTTAAGCCATGAAGACACCGGCCGGACTTTATTCGACGAGGAGAAATCGGCGCGCTCAGGATAATCTTCCATCGGAAAATAGTGGTCAGCTTCCTCCTTCTGTAGGGCAAGGTTGAAAAACCACTTGGCAGCCTCGGCACTGTCTTTAGGAACCCCTTCACCCGCTTCAAGGATGCGTCCGAGGTGACGCTGCGCTTTCACCTCACCCTTCGCGGCCGCCAGACGAAATAGCCTGACCGCTTCGGCGAGATCCTTGGCAACGCCCTCACCTTTGAGATAACAAAAACCGAGGTTAGATTGCGCGTAGGCATCTCCCTGCTCGGCGGCCTTCCGAAACCACTTCACCGCCGCCACCTTGTCTTCCGCCAGGATTCGACCCTGATATAAAAGACAGCCCATGAGATCTTGGGCCTGAGCATCCGTTTGCGCGGCCGACTTGCGGATCCATTGCATGCCAAGGGCGGGATTAGCGTCTATATCAGACCATATGTTGCCATAGAGATACAAGAACCCGAGGTCAAATTGCGCCCTGGCTTCACCTTTCTCGGCTTCCGCGCGAACACGCTTAGTCTCATCGTTTCCATACGATGCCCTGAATCCAAAGCGCGGGATTTCACCCGATTGCGCAAAGCCATTTAGAGTAATTAAGTGAAAGGCAAGTAGGGCGGGAAAAGCCCACAAGATAAAAGTGTGTCGCATGATGTTATAGAGTTAATATGATAACACCCACGGCGGGACGCAAAGGGAAAGCCACGACATTGCCTCAACCCGTGGACTTAATCCTTTCCCAGAAGGGAAAGTACCCTCGGGTGAGGATAGAACGGGGTCAGGCCGCTCCTTGCTCGGGTACGACTTAAAACGCGAGTTTTTGCAGAATTTAGTCTCATGCCATCGGGGGTGCGGCCTGACCCCGTGTAATCGCTGCTGCAGGAGGGGGTGAAAGGCCGGAAGGCTTAAATACAAGGCTACGCCGATCAGCTTGCTCAGCCAATACTCCCCCAGTCCAATACGGCCATCAAAAGAAAAAGCGCGGGATAACGTGTTCATAGGAACCGACTATACCACGCCAAGACCATCAGCGTGTACCGTTAATAATGATGCAGGCTATCGGGCGAGCGCAGCGCGGCTTGTTTACCGATGAAAA
>CAIXHF010000214.1 GCA_903919185.1 uncultured Opitutia bacterium
CGGGCCATTTCTGCTACTCGTAGACCGCATAACGCCTGCAGGGCGATTGCTAGTTTCAAGTCTCCCGAGGTAGCGCCAAGAATAACGGTTAGATCTGATGGAGACAGGAGCCTTGGTGGCTGGGCAACCACCTTTCGTTGGCTAACCTGCGGCATCGGATTGGAGCTGAGCCACCGCCTCTTGATGCAAAATGAAAAGAAGAGCCCGACATAAGTCCGGTATGAATTATGGCTCACCGCAGAGAGGGGCCTTCCCGTCTTTGTCTTATAGCAATCAAGCCACGATTGGATATCGTCTCCCGTTAGCTCAATGACCTGCTTAAGCGCAAAGTCTCTTCCGAAGATAGACATCACGCTTGAGATGCTACTTATGTGCCTCTTTGAGAGTCCATCCGCCTTGGCCCGCCTTAACAGGGCCTCAGTCGCGCGGCTTACCGTGACACTATTCTCGTGGGCCTTGTGATGCTTAGAATACCAAGACACCGCCTCGATGAGCGACTTACCAATGGGCTCGAGCAGCTGCAGACAGGCCAACGCATCTCGCTTCACGCTATCTGTAAGCCCTTTGGCCCTCACGCCCAGAGCGATGATTTCACTCCGCTTGATGACGCAGAACACCTCAGCGTCAGCCTTATGCCTGAAATACTTACGAACCCACGCCTTGGATCCATCAGAAGGGAGAAAGACTGCCCAAGCCCTATCAGGGCGCTTGCTAACCAGCCTCCCTGATTGTCTAAGGGGAATAAGCGTGCGCTTGGTTATCTTCATTGGACAACCTTGGCTCTCTTTAGTGACTTGAAAGTGCGCCAAGACTGCGCCAACCTCTCAAATATCCCTAGGAGGGGTGGCAGAGTGGTCGATTGCGTCTGATTCGAAATCAGATGAACCGCAAGGTTCCGGGGGTTCGAATCCCTTCCCCTCCGCCAGGATACTTTAACGTACGAGAGTAAAGAGTCTCGAGTTTGGAGTATAGGCGCACAAGCCACCCGAAGGGATGAGAACTTGGGTTCGGTGAGCCCGCATGGGCGAACAGGCGATCCGCAGGATCGGGGCGTAGCCCCGGAGCAACGCGCAGCCAATCCCTTCCCCTCCGCCAGGTTACTTTACAGGGGGCACGAGTAACGGTGACACGGGGCCGATGTATTCAGCCGAAGGGATGAGAATGCCCGGAGGGGGGTCGACTATGTCGTGACGCGGTCCCGACCCTACCCAGTAGACAGGCGACCAATAAAAAGGGCGGCCGAAGCCGCCCTGATCTTTGGTTTCGCAGCAGTTCACCCTGCCAGCAGAACCCCACGAAGTGATCGCTCAGCGCTCACTTCGTGAACATGGGGTCCTTGGGGTTCGCGCCGGAGATGAGGTAGGCGAGGAGGTCAGCGACTTCCTGGGCGTTGAGCGAATTGAGCAGGCCGACGGGCATCGGGCTTTCCGGCGAGCGATCGATGCTCAGGATATCCGAGCGGTTGATTGCGAGCTGCACCGAGAAGTCGAACGGGTTGACTGCGAGCTGCAGCTTGTCGCCTTCTTCGTTGAGGATACGGCCGATGGTCTTACCACCGTCGACGCGACCGATGATCGAGTTCGAGTATTGGTCGGAGACGATGGCGCTGGGCTGGATGACGCTCATCAGGACGTCGGCCGGCGCGGTACGGGCACCGAGGCCGGAGAGATCCGGACCCTGCGCACCGCCGTTGTCGCCGAGGCGGTGGCACTGCGAGCAGAGCGCGGC
>CAIXHF010000215.1 GCA_903919185.1 uncultured Opitutia bacterium
CAGCAGGTCGGTTTCTGGTTGGTCGACAACAAGAACAAGAAGACCCCCCTCTATGAGACGATGAAGGAGCTCTTCGTCCTGCAGGAGGAAGCCGCCAAAGAGATGCGCCGGCGGAGTAATCGCTTGCCCGCGTTCGAACAGATGGCGGAGTTCTCCGAAAACTGGCTCGCGCAGAAAGGGAAGTAGTCCGGGCTTGAGGTAGCCCGGCGGTTCGCAAGATTGGTGTCATGCGCCCCAAGCTCCTGATCGAAGGCCTTGCGACTTTCTTCCTTTGCTTAGCTTGTGCGCTCGTCCAAGGCCCCCTCGCCCCTTTCATCATCGGGGCCTTGCTGCTGGCGCTCATCTATATGGGTGGCCCGGTCTCCCAGGCCCATTATAACCCCGCCGTGACCTTGGCCTTCTGCGTCCGTCGCCGACAGGCTTGGTCGGCCGGTGCGGCTTATGTCGCGGCGCAGATGGTGGCGGCTTTCGCGGCGGCGGTCGTTGCCGGGCTGTTTCACGGTCACACGGAAGAAAACAGCGAGCACATCCTGAATGCCCTCAAGGATCCGGTCTTGGAGGGCTGGCTGCCTGGGACGATGGCCGAGTTTTTAGGCACCTTCCTCTTGGTCTTCGTCATCCTGCTGGTGGCGACCTCCCGCCGGACGGCCGGTAATAGCTACTATGGCTTAGCTATCGCCGCTACGGTGTCGGGCCTAATGGGCGTCTTCGGGGCTTTCTCGCCCGACTTTAATCCGGCCGTCGCCATCAGCAGGGGGATCGAGGGCTGCTTCAGCGCTCTTAACGCCGAGGGCAGTGCGTGGAGCGCTTTTCGCCAAGAATTCTCCTTTTTGGCCCATTCAACGCCCCGCATCTTACTGGCCTTAATCGCCCAAGGGTTAGGGGCGTTTTTAGCGGCTTGGGCCTTTTTGGCCGTCTTCCCCGAAGAGCGATAAACCCAAAGCGTGCCCGTGCTTGAGTCCGGGGCAGATGCCATCAAGGTCGGGGTATGAACCACCTGCTCTTCACCGTCCATAAGCACTACGGCTCCCTGCTCCTTGTCCTAGTCCTCGCGGTCATCTTGGTCGCCCTCCTTAAGGGGCCGAACACCAAGTTGCAGCGCATCGTCGCCGTCTTGGTCGACATTAACCTCGTCTTTGGGCTCGTCGCTTTCTTCCAGACTTCCCGGCCGATCTCCTGGTTCCACCCGCTCCTCGCCCTCGGCGCGGTAGCTTTCTTGCACATCGGCGCCAAGAGCGAAGATAAATCCAAGGTTGTTCGCTGTTTCTCGATCGCACTCGTTTGCCTCATCGCTGCCTGGGCCGTCAACGCCGCTTGGGGCCCAGAATGGTTCAAACTGAACTTCGTTAAGTTACCGGCGACCGCGGTCATCGCCAAGTAAGCCTGCACGATACATTTAGGTTACGACGGCCCGGACATTGTCCGGGCCGTTTGACTTCCCATTGACCCGAGGTTTGTTTGGGAGACCCTTCGGGGACACGTCCGATGTATCGCCTCGCCCTTAACATGCTCTTCGGAGACCGCGCTAAGCTCGCGATGCTCCTCTGCGGCTTGGCGTTCTCCGCGCTTTTGATGGCCCAGCAGACTTCGGTCTTCTTTGGCATCATGAGCTGGACGTATACGCCGGTGTATAACATTCGTGCCCCCATTTGGGTCAGTGATCCCATGGTAGAGCAGGCCAATGATGCCAAGCCGATGCGCGACACGGACCTGTATCGGGTGCGCTCGGTGGATGGCGTCGCCTGGGCCGCGCCGCTGCACACGTCGTTCCTGCAGGCCCGTATGCAGGATGGTAATTTCAAACTGATCACCATGGTCGGTATCGATGCCGACACTTTCGCCGGGGCGCCCGCGGTGTTGTCCCAAGGCCTCATCGAAGACCTCCGGCTACCTAACACCGTCATCGTCGACGAATGGGGTGCGCAATTAATGGGCCGCGTCACCAAAGGTGCCGACGGCAAGGAGGTCGTCATCCCCCTGAAAGTCGGCGACACCTTCGAGGTCAATGACCTCGAGGCGCGCATCGTCGGCATCTGCAAAGTGCGCCGTGCGTTCACGGGCGGCCCTTTTGTTTACACCACTTACGACCGCACGAAGCAATACACCCTCGGCGCGCGCCGCACCTTGAGTTTCATGCTGGTCGAGCCACAGCCTGGCGTCGACCCAGCCAAACTCTGCGCCCGCATCGAGGCGGATACCGGCCTCAAGGCCTGGACGTCCGACACGGTGATCTGGAGTTGGTCTGACCGCAGTTTGGCTCGGAACACATTCTGGTGGTTCTGGAAAAACACGGGCATTCCGTTCTCCTTCGGCACCGCCGTCGCGCTCGGGCTCTTTGTCGGCATCGCTGTCTCCGGCCAGACGTTCTACTCGTTCGTGCTCGAGAACCTGAAGTACTTCGCCGCCATCAAGGCCATGGGAGCGGGCATGGGCGTCATCGCCCGCATGTTACTCGTCCAAGCCTTTACCGCGGGCTTACTCGGTTTCGGCCTCGGCGTCGGCATGGCCCAAGCCATCGGCCGCGCAATGATTGAGAAGGGTATGCCGCCTTTTATTATGTTCCCGCAGATCTTCTGGGCCACGCTCGCGCTGGTGCTCGGGATCAGCCTCGTCTCCGCCATCATCGGCATCATCAAGGTCTCGCGCGTCGATGCCGCTACCGTCTTCCGCGGATGAGCACCCCTCCTGCCCAGACCGTCGCCGTCCGTACCCGCGGTGTCGACATGTTCTTCGGTGATGGTGAGACCAAGGTCACCGCGCTGAAGCAGGCCGACTTCGAAGCCAATCGCGGCGAGCTCATCATGCTCGTTGGTCCGTCGGGTTGCGGAAAGACAACCTTGCTCTCCGTCATCGCAGGCACGTTAACCCCACAGACGGGAACGGTCGAAGTGTTCGGCCAACGCCTCGATGGGCTGAGTCAAGAGGAGTTAACTGCCTTCCGCCGCAAGCATCTCGGCTTCGTGTTTCAGTCTTTCAACTTAATCCCGACGCTCTCGGTGCTCGAGAATGTGATGGTGCCACTGCTCATCCAGGGTGCCTCGCACGACGTGGCCGTGACCAAGGCACTGGCGATGCTGGCGAAGGTCGGGCTGAAGGGTCGCGAGTACGGACAACCGAACGCGCTTTCCGGTGGCCAGCAGCAGCGTGTCGCAATCGCGCGTGCCCTCGTGCACGAGCCTTCGTTGCTCATCTGCGATGAGCCGACCTCCGCCCTCGATAAGGACACGGGTGCGCAGATTATGCAAATGGTCCGCGACCTCTCCCGTTCGCCCGAACGCTGCGTGGTCGTTGTCACGCACGATCACCGCATCTTCCGCTTCGCTGACCGTATCGCGGAAATGGAAGACGGCCGCATCCGTCGCGTCGTCGAGGACGCCGGCTTACTCGATACCAATCATCTTTAAAAACTATGTTCCAGAAACGCTATCTCTTGGTCGCCTTGGCGATCGCCGGCGCCGCCGCCGCCCTCCAGTTGACTCGTGGTACCGCCACCGAGACTCCGACCACGCCGCCCGCCTATCCACCCGCGACCCGCGACAAGGACGGCCTGATCGCCGCGGCGGGGCTCGTCGAGGCCGTCGCCGAGAACACGCAGTTGGGCTCACCGACCTCGGGCACCGTCCTTAAGGTGCATGTGAAGGTTTGGGACCAAGTGAAGGCTGGCGATGCCATCATCACCCTTGATGACCGTGACCTCACCGCCCAACTACAGGTGCAGCTGGCGTCCGTCACCGCCGCGGAGGCCACCGCTGAACGGGCCGAAGACGCCGCCCAACGCTGGACGGGTCTGAAGGACAGTGGTGCCGTCAGCGCCGGTGATTTACTCGGCTACCAAGTTGTCGCCAAGGAAGCCCGCGCCCGCGTCGCCCTGGCTAAAGCCCAAGTCGGGCAGACGAAAGTGATGCTCGACCGCTTGGTGGTTCGTTCGCCCATCGACGCAACCGTACTCCAGGTTTCCGTGCGCGTCGGCGAATTCGTTGCGGCTGGGCTCAAGGCTCCGGTGGTACTCGGAGATATTTCCCGCCTGCAAATTCGCTGCGACCTCGACGAACAATTGGCGCCCCGCATGACCGCCGGTCTTTCCGCGAAGGGCTACCTCAAGGGCGAAAGCGGCCGCGTGGGGAGCGAATCCCGGGCAATCCCGCTAAAGTTTGTGCGCATCGAGCCATACGTCATCCCGAAGGTTTCGTTGACGGGCGGCAGTGCCGAACGCGTCGACACCCGCGTGTTGCAAGTCATCTACCAGTTTGATCGTCCCTCCGACCGTCCGATTTTCGTCGGTCAGCAGATGGATATTTATATCGATACCACGAGCAATGTGCCACGTAAGTAAGAGCCTGCTCCTCGCCGCGGTCTTGCTCGCGGGTTGTGCGCACGAGCCTACCCCGCGCCCCGCGACACCGGTTGCCCCCGCGGCTTTTAGCGTCCCGGGTTCTGCGGCCACGGCGGGTTGGGTGGAAAAATTTCAAGACCCCGCCCTGGCCGCGCTCATCGCGCAGGCCCGTACTGGTAGTCCCGACCTAGCGATTGTCCGGGCCCGTCAGCGTGAGGCCGAAGCGGTCTTGGTCGCCGCGGGTGGTTCTCTCCAGCCGACGCTGTCCGCTCAGGCCGGTATCGATGCCTCTCGCATCTCTTTGGAAACCGGTCGCATCCCGTTCGCGGCCGCCGTCCCGCGACGGACGGACGTGTCCGGGCTCGGCGTTAAGGCTTCCTGGGAATTAGACTTCTGGGGCCGTAAGGCTTCCACCGTCGCTGCTGCGGAGAGCGATGCCAAGGCATCTGCCGCCGCGGTCGCCCAAGCCGACCTCGCGCTCACCGCCGAAGTCGCCCGCGTCTGGTTCGCCGTGCGCGGCGCCCGCGAGCAAGTCGCTTGCTTGGAAACCGAATTTGCGGCCCGCTACCGCGAGATGGAAATCGTTCGACGCAGCGTGGAGGGAGGCATCTTGCCGACGGATCCGTTATCGTCCGCCCAGCTGGCCGCCGCCCAAGCGAAGGTCGATGAAGGCCTGGGGCGGCGTCGCCTCGCGGCCGCCGAGAACGCCCTGCGCGCCCTCATCGGTGCCGCCCCTAGTACCACTTTGCCAGCCGCGAACCAGCGCGCGGCCATGCCCACCTTCGGCGCGGGCCTTCCTTCCGAATTACTGCAACACCGCCCCGATGTCCGCGCAGCTGCCCTCCGTTTTGATGCCGCGGTCGCCCGCGAAGGCGCGGCGCTCGCCGACTTCTATCCTTCCGTTACGCTGAACGGCCAAACGGGTTGGCAGGCCGACCCAGCTTCACGGATTGGTCGCGGCTCTTCCGCCTTTTGGGGCTTGGCCCCCATGGTCGACCTGCCGCTCTTCGATGGCTCCCGTCGCGAGGCTAACCTCGAAGTCACCCGGGCTCGCTTAGCGGGCTCCGCCGCCGAGTGGCAGAAGGTCGTCTTGAACGCCTTCCGCGAAGTGGAAGATGCCCTCGCCGATTTACGTGAACTGGAGTTGCAGGAGGATCTCACCGGACAGGTCCAAGTCGCCGCGCAGGATCGCCTGAAGAATGCGGAAGCTCGCCAGCGCGCGGGCGTAGCCGCTGAAGCCGAAGTCATTGTTGCCCGGCGTGACGAAGCCCTAGCGCGTCGCACCCTTTCGATGGTGGTTTGGGAGCGTCGGCAAGCGGCGGTGCGCCTCGCCGCGGCGACCGGCGGTTGAGCGCGACAAGTGTAGTCAAGAAGAAGGGCTCCCTCACGGGAGCCCTTTTGCTTAGGCCTTAATCTGCGGACGCTTGGGATCCGGCCAGTCGATGTGGAAGAATTCGCCGCGCGGTTTATCCGTGCGTTCGTAGGTGTGCGCACCGAAGTAGTCGCGCTGACCCTGGAGGAGGTTCTGCGGGAGGCTTTCCGTGCGGTACGAGTCGAAGTACGATAGCGCCGAACCGAGGGTCGGCACGGGGATGCCGTGCTTCACCGCGAGGGCGATGACCTTGCGCCAGTTCTTCTGGGCCTTCTTGACGGTCTTCTTGAAATACGGGTCGAGGAGTAGATTCGCGAGGCGGGGCTTCTTTTCGAAAGCCTCGGTGATCTTCTGTAGGAAGCGGGCGCGGATGATGCAACCCCCGCGCCAGATCTTAGCGATTTCACCGAAGTGCAGTTTCCACTTATACTCGTTCTGCGCTTCGCGCATGAGCTGGAAGCCCTGGGCGTAGGAGCAAATCTTAGAGCAGTAGAGGGCGTCGCGAATCTGTTCGATGATCTTAGCCCGGTCGGGCTTGGTCATGGCGCGCTTCGGGCCGCGGAGCGCCTTGGCGGCAGCGACGCGTTCTTCCTTCACGGCGGAGAGGCAACGAGCGAAGACGGCTTCGGCGATGGTCGGGGCGGCAACACCCATGTCGAGGGCGTTGGCACTCGTCCACTTCCCCGTGCCTTTCTGGCCAGCCGTGTCGAGGATGACGTCGACGAGGGGGACGCCCGTCTCGGGGTCCTTCTGCTTGAGCACCTTGGCGGTGATTTCGATGAGGAAAGAGTTTAGGTCACCCTGGTTCCATTCTTCGAAGGTGGTGCCGATCTCATCAGGGGTCATGCCGAGGAGGCCGCGCATTAGGTCGTAGGCTTCGCAGATCATTTGCATGTCGCCGTACTCGATGCCGTTGTGGACCATCTTGACGTAGTGGCCGGCACCATCCGGGCCGATGTGCGTCACGCAAGGCACGCCGCCCTTGATGGGCTGGCCGGGCTTGCCGCCGGTGAGTTCGACGCCAGTGACGGCATCGACCTTGGAAGCGACAGCTTCCCAGATGGGCTTGAGTTCAGCCCAAGCAGCGGGGTCGCCCCCGGGCATGAGGGATGGCCCAAAGCGGGCGCCTTCTTCACCGCCGGACACGCCGGATCCGATGAAGCGCAGGCCCTTCGCCTTCAGTTCTTTTTCGCGGCGAATGGTGTCCGTCCAGAGGGCGTTGCCGCCGTCGATGATGATGTCGCCCGGTTCAAAGACCGCGGCGAGTTCGTTGATGACCGCGTCCGTGGGGGCGCCCGCCTTGACGAGGATGACGGCCTTGCGGGGCTTCTTGAGGGAAGCCGCGAAATCCTTGATGGACGGGTAGCCTGAGAGTTGCCCCGGGGTCTTCGGGTTCTCCTTGATGAATTCGTCGGTCTTGGCGGTCGTGCGGTTGTAGACCGAGATCGCAAAGCCGTGGTCGGCGATGTTGAGGGCTAGGTTTTGACCCATGACGGCCAGACCAATGAGACCAATGTCGGATTGCATAAGTGAAGAGCATCGCAACCCCCCCCGCCCTTGGTGGCAAACCAGAAAGAGCGTTTTCGGGGGTTTCGAGGGCTTTTTAGGGGGTGGGGGATGGGGCAGCCCTTTCCCCTCGCCACCCCTCCGAGGCTTCCTTCTATAGAAGAGGTCATGTCACAGCTCGTCGGCAAACGCATCACGCTCGGGGTCACCGGCTCCATCGCCGCCTATAAGGCCGCCGACCTTACCTCCCAACTCATCAAATACGGGGCCGAGGTCCAGATCGTCATGACCAAGAGCGCCGCCCAGTTCATCACCCCGCTGACCCTGCAGATTATGTCTCGCCGGCCCGTGGCCATCGACATGTGGGAAGAAGGTCGCAACTCCATCCCGGGCCACATCGAAATCGCTGATTCGTCCGACCTCCTGCTAGTCGCTCCTTTGACGGCTAACACGATGGCCGAGTTTGCCCATGGCTTGGCACCGGACTTGTTGACCTCGATTTACCTAGCGACCCGCGGCCCGGTGCTGCTGTGCCCGGCCATGAACGGTAAGATGTACGAACACCCCGCTA
Organism: uncultured Opitutia bacterium; assembly: GCA_903919185.1. GTDB lineage: Bacteria > Verrucomicrobiota > Verrucomicrobiia > Opitutales > UBA953 > UBA953. Next base: position 7,783 of record CAIXHF010000215.1, read on the forward strand.
CCCAGGCGAACCTCCAGACCTTGCGCTCCCGCGGCCATGCGGTGGTCGATCCGGCGGAAGGCATGTTGGCCTGTGGCTACGAGGGCTTTGGCAAGCTCGCGCCGGTCGACGAAATCGTCGCCCGCGTGTTGCTCATCCTCGACTAAGCCATGGAGGCGGTCGCGCTGCGGGAACACCTGCGGGCCGAAGCTCTAGCGATGGGTTTTGATGTGTTCGGCGTCGCCCCCGTTCATGCGGATGTCCGTGCTGATTATTTCCGCCAGTGGATCGCGGACGGCATGCACGGCGACATGGACTGGCTAGCGAAGAACCCTGACCGCCGGACCGACGCCACGCGCGTGTTCCCAGAGGCCCGGAGTATCATCGTGGTCGGGTTGAATTATTATCAACCCCATCCGCCGGCGGCCTACCGCATTGCGAAATATGCCCTGGGGGCCGATTACCACGACGTGATGCTCCGCCGGTTGAAAAAGTTGTGTGGCGTGATGCGTACGCTCGGCGGCGACCAGAAACCCTACGTCGATACGGGGCCCGTCTTGGAGAAGCCGCTCGCCGCGGAAGCCGGCTTAGGTTGGCAAGGGAAGAGCACTATCCTATTGCAGCGCGGGTTTGGAACGTGGCTGTTCCTCGGCGTCATCCTGACGACGCTCGAGCTTGAGCCTTCCAAGAAGGAGGCCGACCGCTGCGGTACCTGCACGCGTTGTATCGACGCTTGCCCGACCGCCGCCATCGTCGCGCCCTATCAACTCGATGCACGGCGCTGCTTGGCCTATCTGACCATCGAACACGACGGGCCGATTCCCGAAGAGTTTCGTCGGCCCCTCGGAGATCGCGTCTATGGGTGCGATGAATGCCTAGATGTCTGCCCATGGAATCGTTGGGCTAAAGCCACGCAGGAGGCGCGTTTCGCCCCACGGGCCCTACCCGTATTGCGCGAGACCTTGGCTTGGACGGACGAGCAATTCGTCAACCACTTCCGCGGGACCCCCGTGAAGCGG
>CAIXHF010000216.1 GCA_903919185.1 uncultured Opitutia bacterium
ACCCCCGAAAGGTTGATAGTCGCCTGTCGGGCCGACTGAGAAGGAACTCCCACCAGTATTGCCGTAACGGCGGGGAAGTCAAGGGGTGGGGAGGCAATGGGGGATAGGGGTTAGGGGATGGCCGAAGGGGATAGAGGATAGGGGATTGGGGATAGGGGATGGGGTGGTTTATGGATTTCACTTTCAGGATTCGCTGCGTTGTGGGAGGGTGTTGGGCGTCCATGAACATTTTCACCGCCGGCCTCGCTCAGGCTATTTTCCAGCTAACGCTGCTGATTGGCTTGGGTTGGTTTATGGCTCACCGCGGTTGGGTCGGGCCGGAGGCCCGCCAGCCGTTGATGCGGATGGTGATTTGGGTCTTCTTCCCCGCGATGATTTTTGACCGGGTTTGTGGTAACCGTCTGATTAATTCCGGAGGGACGGCGCTCCTCTACTTGGGCATTGGTTTCGGCATGATTGTCGGGGGTATCTTGGTCGGACGATTGGTCGCGATGCTGCTGCGTTTTCCCGAAGGTAATGCGCGGCGTACTTTCAGTTATTCATCGGGCATCAATAACTTTGGTTACCTCGGTATTCCCGTGACGGCGGCTCTCTTCGATCGCGATGTCGTCGGGGTGTTAATGGTGCATAATGTCGGCGTCGAAGCGGCCGTCTGGACGTTTGGCGTCGCCTTTCTGTCCGGTGGTTCCGGGCTCAAGGGCTTGAAAAACCTGGCCCAGCCTATCCCGCTGGCGCTGGTGGCGGCTTTGATCGTGAACTTCGCCGGCGTCGGTGAAACCGCCCCGGCTAAGTTTGCGGCCCAGTGTTGTCATGCCGTCGGCGAGTGTGCGATTCCGGTGGGCACCATTCTGACTGGCATTTTCCTGCACGAAGTCCTCAAGGGTTTTCGATTCTTTGCGGAGCCACGGGTGAGCTTCGGGATTATCCTCGTCCGCTGCGTGATCATCCCCGTGCTCTTGTTGACGGTGGCCTCCTGCTTTATCGCCGACCCCGCCTTGCGCAAAGTCATGATGGTCCAAGCCGCCATGCCCGCTGGCATCTTTAGCTTCCTGATTGTCGAGATGTACCATGGGGATGTTCAAGTCGCCCTCCGTTATGCGGTCATAACCATGGTCCTCTGTCCGCTCGTCACGCCGGCTTGGCTTTACCTCGGCTCCCGCTGGCTGGGATTGGGGAGCTGAGGTCGACTTGCCTTTACAGCGCCGTTACTCGACCTAGAATTTACCCTGCGTGCGGTTCGTTTTATCCATCCTTTTAGGGGCCTTGCTCGCCGGCTGCTCGACGTATGTCCAGCGTGCTCAAGGGGTGCGTCAGGCGAACCTCGGTGGCGATTATGAGATGGCCGCAACGGTCGCTTTAGCTCAGGCGGAGGGTTCTTCCCAGGATGCCTTAATCTGGAAATTAGAAGCAGGGTCAGCCTTGCGCGCCCAAGGTAAGTTGGCCGACAGCGCCAAGGTCCTCGAAGAGGTGGAACTACTACTCCGGGCCGAAGAGGAGCGCCCAGACTTTTCGGTCAGTGGCGAGACCGTCGCGGCCTTCACTAACGATTACGCTTCAGCCTACCGCGCTAAGCCCCAGGACCGTCTGTATGCGTCCACCTACCAGGCCTTGAATCGCCTCGAACTAGGGCAGGGCACTGCGGCCCGTGTAGCCATGGCCCGCTTGCGTTTCGTGCAGGAAACCTTTGGCAATGGTGCCCTCTACGTTCGCCCAACGACGAAGGGTAAAGTCGATGCCAAGTATGACGTTGAGCGAGCCTCGCAGGACGAGCGTACGCGGGCGACCTTAGGGGTAGTCGAGGATAACTTGGACCAGATTGGCAAAGAGGGGAAATACGACGACGCCTTCAGCCAC
>CAIXHF010000217.1 GCA_903919185.1 uncultured Opitutia bacterium
ACCGCGTTATCAAACCAGTCTTTCTGCCGGACCGAAAGGTCGTCGCGACCCGCGGGTGCGAAGAAGAATCCGACGGCGTGCGGGTCGGTGAAGCGGTCAGTCGTGGCCTGCATGAGGGCACGGGCCCGGTCGGAGAAGCGTTGGGACTCACTGGGGAGTCCCCACGACGCATAGGCCGCGAGCGCGAGTTCGGCCTGGGCGAACCAAGCGTAGTCGGTGAGGTTACCCGTCAAGGAGGCTTGGTCGCCGTGCGCGACCGAACGGAGCGTCGGCGAGGCGCCTTCCGCCGCGAAGAGTTGCCATGCGTGGGCTTCGAGGTCGGCCGCGAGTACGAACCAATCTTTACGGCCAAAAATCCAGGCGGCTTTCGCCAGCGCGCGGATGAGCAAGGCGTTCCAGCCGAGCAAGGCCTTGTCGTCGCGCTCCGGTTGCGGACGGAGATTGCGAGCGGCGAGCAGCTGAGCGCGGGCACCCGCAAGGCGGTCGCGTTCGGCGGTCTTCGCGCGGAGCTTCGGAATGTTCGCACCTTCGAAGTTGCCTTGATCGGTCAGGCCATAGGCGGCGGCGAAGGGCAGGGCTTCTGCACCGAGCAAGGCCACGATCTCGGCGGGCTTCCAGATGTAGGTGGTGCCTTCCTCGTGGTGCGTGTCTGCGTCGAGCGCACTGGCGTAGAGGCCGTTGGGTAGGCGCATCTCGCGCTGCAGCCAGCCAATAGTTTCCTCACAGATGCGGGCATACAACGGGTCGCGGTAGCGGGCCCAGGCTTCGGCGTAGGTGCCGAGTAACTGGGCGTTGTCATACAGCATTTTCTCGAAGTGCGGTACGGTCCAGTCGCGGTCCACACAGTAGCGGTGGAAGCCGCCACCGATTTGATCAAAGAGCCCGCCGCGGGCCATCCCGCCGAGCGTCACCGTGAGCACGGCGTCGAGCCGCGTGGCCAAGGCCCGGTCTTGTTCGACGGCGGCGGTGCTCCGGATGGCGAGGAGGAAATCCACCGTCGGTGGGGATGGGAACTTCGGTGCGCCACCGAAGCCGCCAAAGGTGTCATCGTGCTGTTCGCAGAGTCGTTTGGCTGCGGCCAGCAGGTCGGCAGGCTGCGGTGAACTGCCATCCGCATCGGGTGCCCGCGTTAGGTGCGTCAGGTTCTGGGCGATGGCGTCGGCGTTCGCGTCGAGTTCGTCCTTATTGCGGTGAAAGAAGTCCGACACCCGCATCAGCAACTGTGGCCAGGGGACTTGGCCCTGACCGCGGTCTTCGGGCGGAAAGTAGGTGCCGCCAAAGAAGGGACGTCCGTCGGGGAGGCAGAAGCAATTAAGCGGCCAGCCACCATGGCCGTTGATCATCTGGACGGCGTCCATCATCAGCTTGTCGACTTCCGGGCGTTCCTCGCGGTCGACCTTGATGCAGACGAAATGCTTATTCATCAGCTCCGCGATATAGGGCTGCTCGAAAGACTCTCGGGCCATGACGTGGCACCAGTGGCAGGAGGAGTAGCCGACCGAGACGAGCACGGGTTTGCCTTGGGCTTGGGCGGCGGCAAAGGCCTCAGTGCCCCAAGGCCACCAGTGCACGGGGTTGGCCGCGTGCTGTTTCAGATAGAGG
>CAIXHF010000218.1 GCA_903919185.1 uncultured Opitutia bacterium
CCGACTCCGGCGCCCTCGCCTTCGCGCTCCGCACGTTGGCGGTAATGCTCTTCGGTGCGTCCATCTTCCTCGTCATCAGCCATAACTGGGCCGACTTCTCCCGCGAAGGCCAACTGGCCATCGTCTTCTCGGCTCTGGCGGTCATCCAAGGCGTTGGACTGTACTTCTTCCTGAAAGGCCAAGAACGCAGCGCCATCATCGGACACCTGCTGGGCTGCCTGATGTATGGCGGCGGTATCGCGCTCATCGGGCAGATCTACCACCTCGACGCCCATAGCCCTGATGCCGTGCTGGCTTGGTGCGTGTTCACGATTCCCTTCGCGCTGCTGCTCGACGCGACCGTTCTTCACTTGGTCGTCATCGTGCTGGCCGGGACTTGGCTGAACATGGAGACCGACCACTACGCCTGGCGGGAAACGGCCCTCCACCATGGCGAGCGTCTGGTCTTCCTCCTTTTAATCGCGCCCTCTGCGCTTGCCGCCTACCGACGAGCCCGGCCGGCACTCGCCGGGGCCTTGGCGTGGTCGACGCTGTTCTTATGGTTCATGTTTGGCGGCTACACGCCCGCCCACGTCTTTGTGCTCCCGCTGGTCATCGCAGCCCTGCACCCCACGGGCGACCCGCGTGGTCGCGGCTTCCGCTTTATCGGGGCCTTAGGCGTCGCGTTCATCACGCTAGCGCTCGGCAGCATGGATAGCGCGAGCCACAACTGGCTGGCCGAAAACTTCCTGCGACATGACTTCGTCTTCTCCGCCGCAACCGCCGGATTGGCCGTCTGGGCTATCGTCCGCGCCCGCCAACGCCAAGACAGCCATGCGGCCTGGCTCGGTCTCGTGGCCGTGCTTACACTCAGCACGAGCCTACTCGGCGGCCTGACCTCCGACCACTTCAAGCAGCGCGACCAGCTCTGGGTTCTGATCGTGGCGATGGCTAACGTGACGACGCTACTGCTCGCCGTGACGCTCATTCGCCAAGGCCTCGGCGAGAAACGCCTGCGTCCCTACGTCTACGGGACCCTGGTCTTCCTCGGTTGGCTCACTTGGCGCTACGTCGACATCGAGAAGGAGCTGGGGTACCTCGGCATGGCCGGCATCTTCCTGTTCATCGGGTTGGTCCTCTTCGGACTAGCCATGGCCTGGCGCCAACCACGCGAGGCAGAGATTAGCGAAGAGATGCCTGACTTCCGTCCGGCTTGGCTCGAGGCCCTGGTGGCGAAACTCATGCCCATGCGCACACGCCTCCTTGTCGGAGCCTTGGCGCTACAATTGGGCGTCCTAAGCTGGATGGTCTACGATCACAGCCGACCGCTGGCCTCGGGTGAACGTTTCTTACTGGTCTGCGAGCCCGTCGATCCGCGTGACCTCACCAAGGGCGACTACGTGATTCTCCGCTACGGCTTCCAAGCATTCAACTCCACCCAGAAGGAAAATCTGCTGAAGGAATGGAATCAGCTACATCCTATCCCAGCCGAGCCTAACGCGTCCTTCGGTTATAGTATCAAAGACGACGTCCCTATCTACATCCCCTTAAAGAAAGGGGCCGACGGCGTTGCCAGCTACGGTGAGCCAACCTTAACCCAACCGTCCAGCGGCCCGTTCCTACTTACCCGTAAGGGCCTAAGCCAATGGAGTCGGAACAGCGTCGACGTCCGGGCGGGCATCGAGTCCTACTACGTCGCCGAAGGCACTGGGCAGGCATGGGAAAAACTCCGCAACACGGGGAAGCTTTTTGCGGAAGTCGGCGTACTGCCCAACGGCAAGGCCGGCCTAGTCGCCCTCCAGCCCGCCCCCTTTGCCACGCTCCGCGCCTTCACGCACCGGCCCTTGGAGCGCTTCTTCGTGACGTTGAAGGCCGACAAGCCCGTGACCAAAATGATCAGCACGGAAGCGGATTTCGCGGCGACTTTCCACCCCGCACCCGTGAACGGAAAGAACTCAGTGACGCCGAAGTTCCCTGACGAGTTTGTCTTGTTGCACACACTTCCAGAAACGGACGTGGCTACGACGATTGAGTTCAGGAACGTGCGACTAAATAACGGTTTCCTTAACGC
>CAIXHF010000219.1 GCA_903919185.1 uncultured Opitutia bacterium
TCGGCAATCGCCCCCACATTGCGATCAATCGACCACTCGTTGTCATTCAGGATAATGACCAAGCGCTTGGTCGAGTTTGCGGCGTTGTTCAGGGCCTCCATCGTGACACCGCAGGTGAGCGCGGCGTCGCCAATGAGCGCGACCACGTGGGCGTCTTCGCCGAGGCGATCGCGGGCATTAGCCAGGCCGACGGCGGCGGACAAGGCCGTTCCCGCATGGCCGGCACCGAAGACGTCATGTAAACTCTCTTCGCGATTCAAGAAGCCCGAGAGCCCGCCGGTAGTCCGGATGCCGTCGAAGTCCGCGCCGTTACGGCCGGTCAGCAACTTGTGGACGTAGCCCTGGTGGGAGACATCGAAGACAAACTTATCTTGCGGCGTATTAAAGACGCGGTGGAGAGCGATGGATAGCTCGACGACCCCGAGATTAGGGCCCACGTGGCCGCCGTTCTTCGCCGTGACAGCGATGAGGCGCTCGCGGATTTCCTGCGCGAGGGCCGGCAGCTGGGCTGGGGCCAACGCCTGGACGTCCTGCGGGCCGCGGATTTGAGGAAGCAACGCCATCGCTTAGCCCTGCTCGGAGTCGGCCGACTTCTTGCCCAACTGCTCGATGCGCAGTTCAGCGGCCTGCAGGCTGGACTGACAGGACTTCAGGAGACGCATACCCTCTTCATATTTGGCGACCAATTCATCGAGCGAGACCGTGCCGGACTCCAGCGAGTCGACGAGCTGCTCGAGCTTCGCCATCTCGACTTCAAAGGACTCCTTGCCGGAGGCAGGGCTGGCTTTTTTATCCGCGCTCATGGGCGATGACTGTCGGCCGAGTTGCCCAGTCGCTCAAGCGGATTGTGCAGGAATCAAAACGGCAGCCGGGCCCGCAGGGCGACCTCATCTAAACCTTGAAAAGCCACCACCTTGGACGCCGAGGCATGCCCGGAGACCACGGAGACGGCGGCCAACGGGAGGCCGACCTTCGCAGCTAACAATGCCACCACCTCTTGGTTGGCCTTCCCACCCTCGGGGGGTGCGGCGACGCGGACCTTCAAGGCCGCACCGAGGCGACCGACAATCTCGGTGCGGGATGCCCCGGGGACGACCTTCACCTTGAGGCGGGCCGCCTGGGCGCTCACAGCACTTCGGTCAAAGCCGCTACCGTCTTCGCGTCGAGCTTACGCACCAAGGCGACCGCGAGATTAACGCAGGCCTTAAGGTCGGCAACGTCGATGACCGCGTTATGGGTGTGGATGTAACGCGCAGGGACGCCCAAGACGATCACAGGGACCCCTAGCTCGTTCGCTTGGAAAGAGCGTGCATCGGTACCGCCCGTGCGGCGTACCGCGAGTTGGCAAGGAATGCCGCACTCAGCGGCGACCTGCAGCGTCAAGTCCACCAAGCGGGGGTTCATAATCGCCGTGGGATCAAAAGCCCGCACCTGGACCCCAGCACCGAGCGAGCCTTGTGACTCGGCAGGATTCATCCCCGGGACATCATCGGCGGGCGGCCCTTCGAGGACGATGACCACATCGGGCTTGGCCAAACGGGCGGCAACCGTCGCGCCCCGACAGCCGACCTCTTCCTGAACCGTCGCGAGGGCGAGGTACTGATTCGGCGTGGGCTTCGCCTGCAACTGGTGCGTCGCCAACGTCAGGGCCGTCATCCCGACGCGATTATCAAAAGCCTTAGCGGCGTAGAGGCCCGGCTCGGCTAGGGGAGTGAACGGGCCATCGGGGGCAACCGGGTCACCCGGACGAATGCCCAGATGCATGACCGCTTCGCGGGAACGGGCGCCGATGTCGACGTAGGCTTTATCCACGGTCGCGGCTTGGGCCCCACCTTGGTGCGGCGGCAGCGCGACCACGATGCCGATGAACTCGCGTTGCGAAGCGCGTGCCCACACGCGGAGACGCTGGGCGGACAACACGCCATCCGGCCAACCGCCGATGGGCACCAAGCGCAGGAAACCGTTCGGCGTAATCTCCTGCACCAGGAAGCCGATTTCATCCATGTGCGCCGTCAGGACAACGCGCGGACCCTTTGCTGCCTTAGCGGGTGCGGCGAGGACGCCACCGAGACCATCGGCGCTCAACGTGCGGCCGCGCATCTCACGGACGAAGATAGCACGAACGGCGTCTTCGTGGCCGGAGATGCCGTGGGCTTGGGTATACTCCTCGAGGAGCGAAAGTGACTTATCGGCAGGCATGGCGGAGCAAAGGGATTAGCGATTGGGGCGAGTTAATAAGCGCGGACGCAAGCCGGACTTCGCGACAGCGTCGAGCGCGGCGACGGCGGCGCCCGTCAGGGAGCGCTCGTCGGCGACAATCAGCACTTCCGTGCCGGGCGACTGGAGAGCCTTAGCGGCCAAGGCCTGGTCGAGGGCGGTGCGGGTGATGGGCTTACCTTCGAGAAAAAGTTTTCCCTCGCGGTCCACGGCGACGACCAAGCTAGCCGCCGTCGTGCTGACACCGCCGGCATCGGCCGCGGGAGGCACGATGGCCAACGTCCGAGCTTCCTCAAAACGCCCCGCCAACAGTAAGAAGAAGACCAATACGACCATCACGTCGATCAACGGAATCACGTTGATGTCGGCGCGCCGGCGACGGGGGATAACCAGACTCATCGCGGGTTCTTTTCTAAGCCCTCGACGAGCACATCGAGCTGCGAAGACATGACTTCCACCCGGCGACCCAGCCAGTTGGCCCCGATGAGCGCCGGGATGGCGATGCACAAGCCAATCATTGTCGTGCTCAACGCCAAGCCGACCCCGCGCGTGAGCGTTTGGGAATCCGGCAAACCGTGGTCAGGGAAAAGTGTGGCGAGACCCGTGACCGTACCGAGCAGGCCGAGGAGCGGCGCGGCGGCCACAATGCTATCGATCAGGAAGAAACCGCGCTGGAGGCGGACCAGTTCAGCCCGAGCGTGAGCCTTGAGTACCTCTCCCGTCGCCCCTTCTTTCCAGCGCAGGACCAAGCGGCCCGCGGCCGAATCGGCGGCCTCCGAGTTCAGTTCCTTGGCCCGCCCATCGCGGACGAGCTTCAGAACGCTTTCGGGGGCGACTTTACTAGGCATCAGGGCCAGGGCACGTTCAAGGATCAGGAAAACCACCAAAATGGAGCAAACTCCAAGTGGCCAGATGAAGATGCCAGCGCCTTCCAGAAGGGTATTCACAAAGAAACGCTGAACGCCGCCCTCCAATCGGCAAGCCCACTCTCCTAATGCTCAACATATGAATGAAGTCATTCATATAAAGCATGAAATCGCTCATTCTCGGCGTCCATACGCTGCCGGAACTTCGAAAGTTGAGCACCCAATCTTTTGACAACAGAAACACCTATGCCACATTGAGTGATTACCCCCATTTCGATGCGTCGCCCCCGCAA
>CAIXHF010000220.1 GCA_903919185.1 uncultured Opitutia bacterium
AAAGGCTTCCGTCCTTCGATATCCGTCCGCCCACGGACGTGATGGCAATCACATCCCTACCCAAGTCAGCCATCAGGTCCTCGTGCCGACTTACTTCTTCTCCTTCTTCTTCCGTTCAGGCACGGCCGACTTCTTCTTTTCCGGCGTCGGGAGGTCAGGCTCCGGAACGGGAATCGTCGGGTCGACCGTCGGCGCTGGAGCGTTCGGATCGAAGAACGGCTTCGGCGCCGGTGTCGTCGGGGCGGCCTCCTTCGCCGGTTCCGCGGCGGCGAACAGGCTGGCAGCGAGGAGCAGGGCGAGGAAATGAAGCTTCATGGGGATGAGGGTAATACAGGTGCCGAGGCGGAAAGTTTCAAGCTGTGCGTGATGGGCATGAAAAAGCCCCGGCTTTCCGGGGCTGAGCAGAGGAGTGTTCTCAATTAGAGCGTGGTGACGCCTGGGGGCTTCTTATTCGCCGGCTTTTTCTCGGAGGCAGGCTTGGACTCCGGCTGTTTTTCTTCAGACTTTTCGTCAGCCACTTCCTTCTTGGCCTTCTTGATCTCCTTGGCGGCGGTGACTCCGGTGACGACGGCAGCTTCGGCCAGCTTGGCCTTAGAGGGAGAGGCGGCAGCGCCATCGGTTCCGAGGGCAGCTAGCTTGGCGGCCTCGGCTTGGGCGGCCTTGGCGGCGGCCATCGCAATCTGCGTGGCGGCATCGACGGAGTCAGCGACCAGCGAGACGGGGTCGGCGACCGCTTCCTCTTTGTTGGTCTTCTTCTTGTCGGCGGCCGTCGTAGCGGTCTCGCTGGTCGCGGTACCCCCGGTGGCCTTCTTTTTTGTGGTCGTTGTCGTGGTCGTCGTGGCGGCACTAGCCAGTGTCACGGCGGCGAGCAGGGCGAGGAGGCTGGTTTTCATGTTATGTATAATACACCACACGGTGGGCGGAGTTTCAACTCCTGTCAGGGCGGATGACCCACAACTTCACCCTACGGTGCGGGAAAAGCCCCATAAGCACGCTTATTTCCATGCCCCGCTGTGCTGGGTCGTCGGGAATCATCGGAAACCCCCAGCCTTCGTGGCTGTACTGGGAGCCCATTCAGGGACGCTGGCGAAAACTTCCGCTATTCGCTTGCAGACTCAAGATTCCTCCCGATGAAAGTGCCTTCGATGTCCACCATCGAAAGCCTCTTCGGTCAAAATCGTGAATGGTCGGAAAGCGTCCGTCGCCGCGACCCTTCTTTCTTCGAGACGCTGTCCAAGCAGCAGACTCCGCGTTACCTCTGGATCGGCTGTTCCGATAGCCGCGTACCCGCCAACGAGATCGTCGGCCTCTTGCCCGGCGAACTCTTCGTGCACCGTAATGTCGCCAACGTCGTCGTGCATACCGACCTCAACTGCCTGTCGGTACTGCAGTACGCCGTCGATGTCCTGAAGGTCGAGCACGTCATCGTCTGCGGACATTATGGCTGCGGCGGCGTGCAGGCTTCACTCGAGCGCCGTAAGGTGGGGCTCGTCGACAACTGGCTGCGCCACGTGCGCGACGTGCATCATAAGCACGCCATCGTCGTCGAATCCGTCCTCGGTCCGGCCAAGCTGGACACCCTCTGCGAGCTTAACGTTATCGAGCAGGCGGCCAACGTCTGCCACTCCACCGTGATGCAGGACGCCTGGGCCCGTGGTCAGAAGGTCGAGGTACACGCTTGGATCTACGGCCTGCGCGACGGCCTGATTAAGGACTTGGGCCTAAACGTCTCGTCTCTCGAGGCGCTGACGCCGGCGTACGGTAAGGTCCTTGCCCACTACCGCCGGCTGGGTGGAACCGCTGGGTGATAGGTC
>CAIXHF010000221.1 GCA_903919185.1 uncultured Opitutia bacterium
CGCCAACGCCTGTGTGCCGCAGTCGCCATCGCCCGCGGCGACGACGTCGCTGTAGAGTTTTGCCGCGAGTTCAAGGCCGGGCAGCGAGAGTTTCAGCTCGCGGCAGACTTCCAGCGCGAGGCCGATGTCCTTCACGAAATGCTTCACGTAAAAGCCGGGCGCAAAGTCACCCTTGAGCACGCGCGGTGCCAGGTTCAACAAAGCCCAACTCGAAGCACCGCCACCGGAGAGCGCCTTCAGCACGGCCTCCAAATCGAGGCCGTTCGCACGGGCGAAGGCCAAGGCTTCCGCCATGGCCACCATCCCAGAGGCGATGGCGATTTGGTTCGCGAGCTTGCAGAGCTGGCCGGCACCAGGGCCACCCTGCAAAGAGATGGTTTTACCCATGGCCTCAAAGAGCGGGCGGGCTTTTTCGAAATCCGCGGCAGCGCCGCCCACCATGATAGTGAGCGTCGCCTCACGCGCCCCGCGATCGCCGCCAGAGACGGGCCCATCCAAGGGTAAACAGCCCTGCGCGGTCGCCGCCGCTGACAGCTTGCGAGCCAACGAGGGGCTGGAGGTCGTCATATCAATGAGTAGGCAGCCTGGACGGGCCGCGCTCAGGAAACCCTGCCAGACCTCTTCGACGTCGTTCGGGTAACCAACCATCGAGATGGCGGCCTCCGCACCCTGCACCGCCGCGGCGGGGGAGTCCGCCCAATGCGCACCGAGCGCGAACAGGTCCTCGGCCTTGGCCTTGGTGCGGGTGTAGACTGTGACCTCGTGGCCAGCCTTCAGCAGGTTGACCACCATGCTCTTCCCCATGACCCCAGAGCCGACGAAAGCGATACGCATGGCGGCAGTGAGAAGAGGAAAACGGGGGATGGCAAATAGGTAGGGGGAGAGTCGAGGGCGGAGTCGATGACTGAGTCAAGGGATGAGTCGAGGGCGGAGGCGAGGACTGGGTCGAGGGCGAGGCGAGGGACGGGAATGGGTCCTTGAGTCGACGAAACGCAAACGAGGCCGCCCTGCCTCGAGACCGCTTGCCCTGCCCTACGAAATCACCGAGCCTCCGAATATGGCCTCGGCTCCTCTTTCCGTCAGTGAACTTTCCGATGTCCTCAAGGGGCACGTGAACGGTCTCGGCACGATTGAGGTGCAGGGTGAAATCTCGGGCTACAAGACCTACCCTTCTGGCCATCATTATTTTTCGCTTAAAGACGCCGAGGCCAAGGTCGACTGCGTGCTCTACAGCTTCCAGGCCCGCTGGATTAAGGTGCCGCTGCGCGACGGCCTGAGTGTGGTGATGAAGGCGAAGGTGGATTTCTACGGTAAGAGCGGGAAACTCTCCCTCATCGTCGACTCCCTCAAGCCCGCGGGCGAAGGCGACTTGTTCAAGAAATTCACCGAGCTGCTGGCGAAGTTGAAGGCTGAAGGGCTCTTCGAGGATACCCTCAAGCGCCCCTTGCCCGAGTTTCCCAAGACGGTGGCGTTCGTGACCTCCGAGATTGGCTCGGTCTGGCACGACTTCACCGAAATCCTAAAGACCCGCGGGTGGCGTGGTACGGTCTGGCTCGTACCCGCCCGCGTCCAAGGCGACACCTGCCCAGGCTCCGTGATCAACGGACTCAAACAGGCCAACGCCATCCCCGGCATCGACCTCATCGTCGTCGGCCGCGGCGGCGGTTCGATGGAAGACCTTTGGGGCTTCAACGATGAAGCGCTCGTCCGGGCGGTCCGTGCCAGCGCGACGCCGGTGATCTCCGCGGTCGGCCACCAGACCGACTTCACGCTGTGCGACTACGCCGCCGATCGCCGCGCCGAAACCCCGACCGCCGCCGCCGAGCTCATCGCCTCGGGTCAGACCAAACTGCGTGAGCGGCTTCGTCTCTTGGAATCGGAACTCCAGCGCCATTCGCCCAAGGCGAAGCTACAGTCGTGGTATCGCGACCTCGACCTACTCTACGCCAAGCTCGATAGCACCGCTGAGGAATACCTCGCTGACCGTCGCCACCGGCTATCCGAACTCGGCAGCGACCTCCATCGCCTCTCGCCTAAAGCCCGGCTCGGTGTCTCGCGCGAAAAACTGAATCAACTCGGTAAGCGACTGCAGTCCGCTGGCTTTGAATCCGTTCTCGCTCGTGGCTACAGCATCGTCCGCGACGCCGACGGCACCGTGATCAGCGCCAGTAAAGGCGTGACCACGGGACGTAAACTCCGGCTGAAGTTCGCCGACGGCGAAGCCGACGCGACAGGCGGTTAGAACCGGAAGTTCAGCCCGACGTTGTAGCGGTAGTCCTTATGGAGCTCGCGGTTGCCGCGGGCTTCCGCGGAAAGACGCAGCGTGATGCTGTTATCAATCTTCCAGTTAGCACCGAGGGTGCCCGAAGTCGTGCTGCGGTCGACGAGAGCATGCTCAATGGTCATCGGCACGGTCGCGGCGGCATCGACGAACGAAGCGGTCACAGCCGTCGGAGCATCTGCAAACTCATACTCGTAGGCGAAGGCGAAATCGAGCTGCAGGTCATTGCTAAGAATATAGGTGGCACCCAAGCCAGCGATACCGCGGGCGGAATTACGCTGCATGGCGTCGACATTGAGACGGGCACCAGAGCCAGTTTCCGTAAAGGCGTCGCTGGTCGAGCGGCCTTGGACAAAGCCAAGCAATGGGCTGAAGGTAAGTCGGCCTTCCTTATAGAGTTCGAGGGAAGCGGTCAGCTGCCCAGAAAGGGCCCGGAGCGTCTGGTCGTTAGCGGTTGAACCATTACGGACGGCATTGAAGCGAATATCGCTTGCGACGACGGCAGCCTTCACGGTGACAGGATACTTACCTTCGAAGCGTCCCACGGAGGTGAGGCCGAACACGTTACCGCGGTAATCGAGGTTCGCATTACTGGCGACAGTCTTGCCCGTGTTATAGCCGAAGAAGAAGCCGATGGAGTGGTGTGGGCCGAAGTCGCGCGTGAGGGTCACGAGGGACGTATTGCCTGAGAGCTCGTAGTTGGAGGCAGCATCGGCCCCGCGGTAGCCATGTTGAGCGCGGTTATAACCGACGCCCAAAGTCCAGTCACCGGTCTTCAGTAACGAAGTCTGGCCGAAGGCGGCTTCGGAAACCGAACGGGAGATCGTCAGCGCGTAATCGCCGGCGGCGAGGTAAGCCTCAGGCGAAAGCGCCGCGAGGTAAGCATCGGCATCGACCGCCGTGAGCAGGCCGATCGCGGCCGCGCCCGTCGAAGAACCGGCGGCGATGAAGCCAGCGGGGTGGGCGGTCGTCGAAGAGGTCGACGTCGTGACTGCCGCGGCCCAGAGGCTGGCGCCCACTGCGGCGTGGACGGCGGTGGTGCCGTAGGCGGCGAAGGTTTGGTTGCCGTTAAGGCCGGTTCCGTAGAGGTTACCCGGCGAGTGGATCACCTGGCTGTTATCGAAGAGCAACCATTGGCTGTAGTCGGCGTTGGTGAAATCGCTAAAGAAACCGGCGATACCATTGGAAGCCTTGAGCAC
>CAIXHF010000222.1 GCA_903919185.1 uncultured Opitutia bacterium
AGCATGGCGACCCAGTTCTCCGATAATCGCATCCCAGAGGGTGATGCGCGATTCGATCGCGGCGACGGAAGCCTCGGCGGCTTCGGACCACTTACGGTCATCGTCTCCGCAAAGCAGTTCGACCATGCGGAGCGAGATGGCGCCATGATGGCCACCGTCGACCTCGATGTGGCGCTCGAGGTAATAACGGAAGGTGTCGAGCTTACCCGGATATTCCCGGCTGAGACGCGTGACCAGCTCGGTAAACATATCCGGAATCAGGTCCTCGCGTCCGAAGGTAAAAGCCGCGGCGACCTCGTGCGACTTGCCGTTCGTCGCTAAGGCGAAGGTTGCGCCAGAGAACGCGGCGGCACCAGACGAGACACCAGCGGAAACAAGAGCGGCGGCAGTGGAGCCTCCTGCCCGAACGGAGGCGAGGGCCTTGTCGACGGCGGACGTATCAGAGCCGGCCTCATGCATCGCGCGCAGATAGAGATCGAAGTGGGCGATGCGACCTCCGCGCGGATCGACGTCGGATTCTTCGCCGCAGACGATTTCATTGATCAGGAAGCGGACTTCCGCATCGCCGACCGGCACCCAAGGGACGGTCACGCACGTCAGGTCGCGCTGGAGGCGCTTCAGCAGCGACATGAAATCCCAGACCGCGAAGACGTGCGAACGCATGAACACGCGCACATCGTCGAGCGAGGCCATCCGCGCATAGAGCGGGTGCGCGAGGAGGCGGGTACGGGCTGGCGCGATACGGGAGCGGATGGTTTCGAGGCGTGGCACCTCCCCTAAATTAACAGATTCCGCACAAAAGCAAGTGGGGGAATTCACTCATGGTTTTTCGCCTTCCCTTAAGTCGTCGCCCATTTAATTTCACGGGATGAGAGATAGCCCAAGCGTGGAGAAAATCCTGACCGAAAACCTTTCTCCTTCGGAGCAGTGGGAATATAAGCACTTCAAGCACCTGGCATGGGGCGCCACGCTTTCTTACTTAGTTCTCTCGGTCTTTGTGGTTTTTTTCGTCACCAGGGAATATTTCAGGTCCTTGCTCCCCCTGTGGATTTTCAGCGTTCCAATTTACAGCCTGATTTACGGCCTGGCGGTCAGACGCCTCGGCGACCGACACCATGCCATCGCAAGGAAAGCCCTGGCCAACCTGAAAGCCAAGTACGCGACAGAAGCCGGAATGACTCCTACCCCGCCCGCTTGATCTGGCGGAGCGCTTCGTAGGTTGCGATCCCGCAGGCGGTCGAGAGGTTGAGCGACCGGGTCTTGTCGTTGAAGTGCGGGATCTTTACTTCGCGGTCCGGACCGAACCACGCGTGAATCTCGTCGGGCGTGCCCGAGCCTTCGTTACCGAAGACGAGACCGTCGCCTTCCTGGAACTCCGCATCCCAGAGGCCGCGCGTGGTCTTGGTCGTGAAGAGCCAAAGTCGTTCCGGTCGACCGGGCGAGGCGAGGAAGGCCTCCCAGTTGTCGTGATGACGGACGTCGAGCTCGTGCCAGTAATCCATGCCAGCTCGGCGCAACTTGGCGTCGTCGATCTTGAAGCCCAGCGGGTGGACGAGGTGCAGTACGCAACCCGTCACGGCGCACATGCGGCCGACGTTGCCGGTGTTCGGCGGGATCTCCGGGCGGAGCAGGACGAGGTGGAGCGGCGGCTTCACTTCCGTCGGCTCATCGC
>CAIXHF010000223.1 GCA_903919185.1 uncultured Opitutia bacterium
AGGGCGTCGGTGACGGGCAGGGGGCCACCCGTTACGAATTCTTCCTTGGTGGCGGTGTAGCTCGCACCCTTCGGTGTGAGATGAACCGCGTAGATTTTGCCCCAGCTCCAGTCGAGGGCGTAGAGGGCCTGCTGGTACTTGGCCGGGAACTTCGCGCCATAGCCGAAGGTCATGCCCGTCGGTGAGCCCGGCCCGATGTTGAGGGTAGCCGGAAGATTGTCGGGGTAGAACTCGGGGTACTTGCCTGCACCATTGCGCCAGCCGTATTCGCCCCCGCTGACGACGTGGTTGATGCGTGTCGGACGATACCACGGGGTGTTGAAGTCGTACTCCATGTCCGCGTCGTAAGTGAAGAGCTCGCCGTCCTTATTCACGGCGCCGCCGTAGATATTACGGAAGCCCGAGGCGAAGACCTTGAACTCTTTCCCGTCTGGAGTGAAGCGGTAGACGATGCCGCCGGGGGCGAGCACGTGGCGGTTGTGTCCGCGGCCATCGGGCATGCGGGGCAGGAGATGGTCATCACCCCACACCGTCGGTACCGGCGAGTTGGCCGCGGTTTCAGGCTTCACGGCGTTATTGCCCGTGATGAGGTAGAGGGCTTTGCCGTCGGGGGTGGGGATGATGGCGTGGACACCGTGGTCGCCGCTGGCTTGGATTTCGCGGAGGAGTTCCACCTTGTCGAGGGCGTCGTCACCATTGGTGTCGCTGATACGGTAGACACCGCTGGGGATCTTCTTTTCATAGTCGTTCACGCCGACGTAGAGCGCACCGAAGGCGAAGACCATTCCGTTCACGCCGCGGATACTGACGGCCAGTTTCTGCACGTCGGCCGGCTGGAGCGTCTGGCCGGCGGCGGGAGCCGGGAAGCGGTAGAGCGAACCATATTGGTCGCTCGCGTAGATCCGGCCCTTGTCGTCGGTGCAGAGTGCGACCCAGGAGCCTTGTTCGGCATTCGGGACGGAATAGAGTAACTCGACTTGGAAGCCGGCGGGGACCTTGATGCGGTCAACTGGGGTGGCTTTGTTCTCGCCGATGGCTGCTCCAGTTGCGACGGCTTTCTTGGCAGCGGTTTTGGCCGGAGCCTTCTTGGCCGGGGTCGTAGGGGCGTCAGCGGCGAAGACGGGCAGGGCCGCGGCCAGCAGCAGGGCAAGGCAGGACAGGGGGAGTCGCATGGGGATGACCCAACATCGGTAAGAATTTAGAGCCCGTCAACCGGACTCCACCCATGGCCCGATTATTCTAAGGTTAGGACCAAGGCACTGGCGGGGGGTAGACTTATCACCGCTAAGCCGTCATGGACCGCCACCGCCTTTTGCAGGCTCAGGCCAGGCTTCCAGCTACCGTTTGCCGTCACCATCGTGTCCGCGTAAGTCACGCCGTCTTTGGCGGTTGCTTGCGGGGCGCTCAGGCGACGAACGCTACCCGAGCGGAGGCGGTTGGCGACGTGGACGGTGGCCACGACTTCTTGGGTCAGGTCCTTGTTCACGAGTACGACGCGCACCTTGCCGCTGGCATCGAGGGTCGCGTGGGCGACGAGGTTCGCAGTGGATTTCACCTTTGTTGGCAGGAGCCGTCCTTGGCCGGCGTCATGAAACAAGAGCATCGCATAATAGAGCGGATGCACCGTGTAGGTCGCCTCGCTTTTGACGGCGGAGATCGGCGAGTAGCTGCCGGGCTTGAGGTTGCAGTGAAAGTTAACCCCATCGGCGCCGTGTTCAACGACGGAGAAGAGGAAGTCCGTTGCCCAAAGCGCGGAGACAAAGGTGTCGCTGACGCCAGTGCGACCGCCGTTGGAGACGGAGTTGAACTCGGCGAGCCGGTAGCGCATGCCGGCGGCCTGTGCGGCCTGGCGGTGCTCGTCGACCATCTGCAAGTCCTTTGCCATGGTGGCGGGGAGCAGGAGGTTTTCGACGGTTGGGAAGTTGGCCGACTGCGGATTCGTCGAGCCACCGGAGAGGGCGTAGAGGTGGGACGTGCCGATTTGGAGCTGACCTTTGAGTCCGGCTACGGCGTCTTCGAACCAGTGATCCGTGCGGCGGGCGGTGGCGGGACCGGCTAAGACGATGCCAGGGTTCTTGGCGCGGATGACTTTAATAGCCGCTTGGGCTTCGGGGAGGTACTGTGCGCAGTTGTAGCCATCTTTGCGTGCGGCATGGTTGACGTAGAGGTTGGGTTCATTGCCGACTTCAAAGGCCAGCACCGAACTCGCACCGACTTTGAGCGCGTAGGCCGCTTCGTCCGCAGATTGTACGGGTGCATTACTGGCGAGGTTAAGTCCGTGGAGGCACTTCCACTGTGTCGCCCTCAGGAAGCCATAGAGGTCGTCGATCGGCGCGCGTCCGATGATTGCTTGCCCCGTCTTCTTATCGAGGATGGTGGCCGCGGCATCGGCTTGCCAGCGAGTGAGTTCCACCTTGTTACCGCCGAGGCGCAAGGTGCCCGCACCGAGGTTGCGGTGCAGGTTGATCAAGACGATGTTGTCCGCCTTGAAGTGCGGTTCGACGAGCGCGTTCTTCTCGTAGCTAATGCCAAGGAAATCGGCCGGAATGGTCAGCCCGGGCACGGTCACGTCGATTATGACCTGGGCGGGGATGTCCGCCGCGCTGAGCGAGGCGACGAGGCCTAGGGTAAATAGGCACTTCAGTATCTTGGACGACCGACCGCTCACTTGCCCATCTTGACGAACTCTTCCTTGCTGAGGTCGCCCGTGTTGTCCTTGTCCATCTTGATGAAATTCTTGGCGGCTTGTTCAGGGTCTTTCTGCTTAGCCATGAATTCTTCCTTGGTGAGCTTACCGTCCTTATTCACGTCACGTCGCTCAAACATCGCAACGCGTTCGGCAACGGGGTCGGTGGCGGCGGCGGGCGGGGTGATCTTAGGCGCCGTGGCGTCTTCGTCTTTCTTCTTCGCGTCGAGGTCGATGATATTCTTCTTCCCCTTAGCAATCTTCACCGCGTTGGGGTCGGCTGCTGGGATGGGCGGCGGGAGGAAATGGGAGAGGCGTTCAATGACCTCCTTATTTTCTGGCTTCGTCGCGAGGTTCTCGGGCTCCTTCGGCGCGTTCACTTCGTCGTAGAGTTCGGTGAAGAGGATGGTGTTATCGGTGAGGCTGCGCCAGAGGGTGAGTCGCCAGCGGTCGTCACGGATGCTGTAGCCCATGGCACGTTGGCTGGTGGATTTATCACCATTCTTTTG